>DASTZC010000076.1 GCA_035764505.1 Candidatus Polarisedimenticolia bacterium | reverse complement strand
GCGGTGCACCATGGTCATCAGAAGGGAATCATCCATCGGGATCTCAAGCCCACCAACATTCTCGTGGACGCCGGCGGACAGCCCAAGGTGATCGATTTCGGAGTGGCCCGCTCCACCGATTCCGATCTGGCGGCCACGATGACCTCCACCGGCCAGCTGGTTGGCACGCTGCAGTACATGAGTCCCGAGCAGTGCCAGGCCGATCCCCAGGACATCGACACGAGAAGCGACGTCTACGCGCTCGGACTCGTCCTCTACGAGATGCTGTGCGGCCGGCTCCCCTACGAGGTGTCGGGAGTCCCGGCCGACGAAGTCATTCGGGTGATTCGGGAAAGGCCGCCGGCCCGCCTGAGCAGCACGGCAAGGCACCTTGGGGGAGACCTGGAGACGATTGTCTTCAAGGCGCTGGAGAAGGATCGCCGGCGCCGCTACCAGTCCTCTGCCGAGCTGGCCCTCGATCTCCGGCGGTACCTTCGCAACGATCCGATTCTGGCGCGGCCGGCAAGCGCCGCCTACCGGACCAGGAAGTTCGTTCGCCGGCATCGCTTCGGAGTCACGGTGGCGGCGCTGTCCATCATCGGCCTTCTCGCCTTCGGCGTCACGATGGCCATGCAGGCCCGCCGGATTGCGCGCGAAAGGGACCGGGCCAGCGTCGAGGCGGCCAAGGCCACGAAGGTCTCGGAATTCCTGGTGAATCTCTTCTCGTCGATCGATCCTGCCCGCGCTCGGGGGAAGGAGGTGACCGTCCGTGAAGTCCTGGACACCGGCCGTAAAAAAATCCAAGACGAGCTCGGATCGAATCCCGAGCTCCAGGTACCCCTCCTGTTGACCCTCGGGGCGGTCTACAGGGAGCTGGGCGTATACGAGCCGGCGCAGCAGCTCCTGGAGGAGGCGGCGAGCAAGTCCCGCGCTCTCAATGGACCAGATGCGCGCGAGACAATCCGCATCGAAGACAATCTCGCCATGACGTTTTTCAGAGCCGGGAATGGGAAACGGGCGCGACCGATGGCGGAATCCAATCTGGCCCGCTGCCGGGCGGCTTTCGGTGATGATGACAAGATGACGCTGATGCTCATGAACGATCTCGGGGTCGTCGATTTCAACCTGGGGCGCGACCAGGAGGCCGAGGAGATCCTGCGCGAAGCCGTGGAGCGGTCCCGCCGCGTGTTCGGCCCGGAGCACCCGCGGACTCTCACCGCCATGAACAATCTATCGCATACCCTATTGGATCTTTATCGCTACCAGGAGGCCGAATCGCTGTGCCGGCAGACGCTGGAGGCACAGAGGAGAGTCATCGGATCGGATGATCCCGAGACCATCCACACTCTCCAGACCCTCGCTTCGATTTTCAATGCGACCGGCCGCTACGCCGAGGCGGAGAAGGCGCATCGCGAAGCCTATGAAATCCGCCGGCGCGAGCTCGGAGAGGAGCATCACCTCACGCTCGACGCGCTCGACGGCGTGGCGTCGGCCCTCATCAACCAGCACAAATTCAAAGAGGGGGGAGCCCTCGAGGAGAAGATCGCCGAGATCCTCACGAGGACCTCCGGTCCCGATGACCCCGGCACCATTGGAGCCCTCGAAGGCGTAGCGCTTGCCGAGGACGCCGATGGACGTCACGAGCACGCCCGGTCGATTCTCGAGGATCTTCAGCTGCGCTACGAGCGAGTCTGGGGGCCCAATCACCAGCAAACCATGATGAATGAGGGCAACCTCGCGACAACGCTGGCGCATCTGGGGCAGTTTGCCGAGGCCGAGCGCATGCAGCGAAAGCTGCTCGAAGCGGGCCGTGGCCTGGGCCCGTCCAATCCAATCACCCGATGGGCCCTTCATGGCCTCGCTGATATCGCGGCGCTGCGCAGTCGCAGGCACGAGGCCGTGGACTATGTGCGCCAGGCGCGGGCGGCGGGCGAGCCCCTCGCCGATCTCCTGGCAGACCAGGATCTCAAGTCCCTGAGCGGCTACCCTGAATTCGAGCAGCTCATTGCCGCGATGAAGGCCGGCGCACAGAAGCCCGCAGCGGACGGCCGGTAACCCCTCCCTCACCGCCCCACCCCCCATCCAGGCCATCCACCATCTACCCCCCCCTTCATGCACCGTTCCGAGCCGTCTGTCGGCTTTCCCACAGGGTTTCCGTTTTCCTGAATGGAGGCCGGGAAAGGCCTCGTTCCGGATTCTCAGTTCATCAGGGCGGTGGGTTCTACGCCCGGCTCTTTTTCAAGCGCCCCGGCGCTGGAGGTCAGAATGAAGCCCATGCGTGGTTCCGAGAGTAGCTCGATGCGCGCCAAACGCTCGAGCGCGATGCTGCTCCTGGTTGCACTGATCGGAGGTCTGGCGGGAGTGCTGCCGGCCCACGCGGCCATTCCTCCCGGGACCGTCAACTATCAGGGGGTTCTGCGGGACCAGAATGACGTTCCTCTCAGCGGCACCTATGACATGGTCTTCCGGTTCTGGGACGATCCGGCTGCCGGCAACGAGATTCTCGTGGACACTCACACGGCGGCGCTCGGAGGCGCGATAACGGTCGCCAACGGGCTGTTCAGCGTGGCGCTCGGCTCGGGAAACGTCACCGACGGAAGCGGGCCGGGAACCTTCACTTCGCTGACTGCGGTCTTCCGCGATAACGGCTCGGTCTGGCTGGAGATCCAGGTCGGGGCCGAAACTCTGAGTCCCCGGACCAGGTTCCACTCCTCCGCGTTCTCACTCAATTCCACGTATCTCGACGGGAATCCCGGCAGCTACTACATCGATACCTCGTCCTTTCCGCAGGAGAAGGACGGCGAGCTGGACCTCATCAACAATGCGGGGGGCCTCGCCCTCGACGCCGAGTCCTTGGGAACCGCCATCTACGCCTACGGGGCAAACGGATACGCGCTTCTGGCCGAAAGTGTCGGCGGAGAGGCGGGACACTTCATTGGGAGTGTAAGCGCATCGTGCGGAATGGGTGGATGCAGGGCGGTCTCCGGAGTGGGGGCACCAGGGTTCGGAACCGGAGTCTATGGTTCCGGACTGATCGGTGTTAATGGGACAGGAAACACTGGGGGACGGTTCGCATATTCGGGTGGCGGCACCTTCCCCGCCTTGGCCGATATTTCTACGTCGACCGCCGGCATCAGCACCACCGGCGGCGATTTCGGCGGCAACTTCACGACCGGCAAGCCTGGATCGACGGGCGTTTTCGCTTTCGCGGCGAACAAAGGGGTTGATGCGATCGGCGGCCTCATCGGCGTGAATGCGTCGAGCAGCGGCGGCACCGGTGTCAGCGGATCGGGCGGCACCTTCGGCGGCTCTTTCACCGGCACCGGCGCCGGGTCGATCGGAGTTTACGGGTCGGGAACCGACAAGGGGATCCGGGGAGACGGTGGAAATTACGGCGCCTATTTCCAAGCCACCGGTCCGGGCTCCTACGGCCTGCACGCCGACGGGGTGCACACCGGAGTTGAGGCGTCGGGTCAGACCCGGGGTGCCTATTTTTCCGACACCGCCGGGGACAATGCGACCCTGGCAGGCAACGGGCTCGGAATCAGCGCCTCGTCCACGGGCAACATCGGCTCCTACTTCTCGAACGGCAGTCCCTTTTTTGGCTATACCCAGATTCCTTACTACGACGTGGGCGTTCTCTCCTATGGTTCCAATGCCGGGGGGTGGTTCCAGGCCTTCTCCACGGGGCTTCATGGGGTGGTTGCCTTCTCGTCGTACAAAATCATGGGCAATGGAGCCGTCAGCTTCGTCCAGAACCATCCCACCGATCCTTCCAAGGTGATCGTCTACGTCGCCCCGGAAGGGGACGAGGCCGCGGTCTACACGCGCGGCTCGGGCAAGCTCGTCAACGGAATAGCGCGCGTGAAACTGGGGGAGACCTTCGCGATGGTCGCGAACCCCGACATCGGGCTGACCGCCACCACCACGCCGCGTGGCGAGCCCATCGCGCTCGCCGTCTCCGACGTGAGCCCGACCGAGCTGGTGGTCCGCGGGCCGGCCGGCTCCTCCGCGGAATTCGACTACATGGTTTGGGGGCTGCGCATCGGCTTCGAGGAGCAGAGCATCGTCCAGCCCAAGAAAGAGGACTCGAAGATCCCATCGATGCATTTCCACGAAGAGTTTTTCAAGGAAGATCCGACGCTCCGGAAGTACACCGCGCTGGAGCGCTTCAAGGGAGTCGAGGAGTCTGTCCACGGAAAGAAGACGCTGGACCTGGCGCGGGCCGATCACTTGAGAGAGGCCGTGGGCGTGTCGCCCTACCACGAACCCTCGGAGATGGCCCACGATCCCAAAAGGCTGGCCGCCCTCGCTGTTGCCGCGGGACCGAAGCCGGAGGCCGCGCCTGCACAGGCGTCTTCCCCCGATGCGTTGAAGGGGAGCGGAGCAGCCCAATCCCCGACAACGGAACCCTCCCTCACACAGGAAACGCTACCCGCTGTCCGACCGACGCCACCGGTGCTCGATCTGTTCACCCGCGAAGGCGCCCTGGAGGCCGGCGACGTGGTGGGCCTCGACCCGAACGCCCCCGGATCGGTCAGGCGAAGCAACGGCGCGAGCGACGCTCTGGCAATCGGCTGCGTGCAGCCAACAGACGTCGCGTCCGGCGATTCGGGCCAGCTTCCGCCTGTCGGCCCCGTCGCGGTGGCCACCAGCCACGTGGCCCTGTGCCGGGTGGACGCCTCGTACGGGGCGATCGCGGTCGGCGACCACCTGAGCCTCTCGCCGCAGCCCGGGCTGGCGATGCGGGTCGATCCCGGCATCCCCGCGGCGATTCCCCTCGGGCGTGCCATCGATCCGCTGCCCTCCGGCGTAGGAATGATCCGGGTGCTTCTGGGAGGCATCTAGCCATGCGGCGCGGCCTGCTCGCTCCGCTTGGTATCCTGGCGCTTGTCGTCCTGCTCGCCGCTTCGCCTGTGGCGGCGCAGAGCAGCACCAGCTACAAGGTCCAGGGATCTTCGTTCGACAATGCCGGCGACCCCACGAATGGCGTGGCGCTGGGCTCGGCGCATTTCCACCTCAAGCTCGATTCGATCGGAGGCGACCTCGCCGCGACGGCGGTCTCCAGCGCTTCCTTCCATGCCGACGAGGGCTTCGTGGATCTCTACCGCCCGGCCGGGGAGGTGACGGGGGTGCGATTCACCAATCCGACGATCCTGCAATGGAATGCGGAGCCATCGGCCCAGTGGTACGAGGTCTACCAGTCGGCGTCACTGCCGGGCACCTTCGGCACCTGCTACGCCGGCGACCTGACGACGACCAGCCTGGCGGATGCCACGACGCCGGCGATCGGCTCCAGGTTCTACTACCTGGTCACGGCCCGAAATCGGCTGAGGCAAGAAGGGACCAAGGGCTTCGGATCCACGGGCACGGAGCGGACCAACACGCTGCCTTGCCCTTGACCATGATGCATTCGCGCGCCGTGAGTCTCATCGGCTGCGCACCATGAAAATGCCCGTGATGGCGAGGTAGGGACCGGACATGTGGCCGCCGACCACAATTCCGGAGTCATAGCGCGGGCCAGCCGGGTCGGGTCCTCCGTCGATTTTCCGGGGGACCCGACATCGATTGCGGGGTCGCGGCCTTCCTTGCCTCCCACCCTCTACTGCACCTTGCGTTTTCTCCCCGGAAGTCCTTTCTCTGTGTTGACAAGCACGCGATCCGGCGGTATAAAAAGCCCCTTATTTTCCAGGCTTCGGGGGGGAAATGTCCGACTGGCTTCCGCAAGTTGCCTCGACGTACGGCCCGCGGATCGATAACCTCTTTTATATCGTCCTGTACCTGACCGGCGGCAGCTTCATCATCACCGAGGCCCTGCTCCTCTATTTCGCCGTCCGCTACCGCTACCGGCCCGACCGGCGCGCCCATTACACTCACGGGAACTCGACCCTGGAGGTCGTCTGGACGATCGTCCCGGCGGTCGTGCTGGTCATCCTGACGGTGATGAGCAAGTCGGCCTGGGACGAGGTGAAGCACACCTGGCCCGAAAGCGACGTCAACCTGGTGATTACCGCCAGCCAGTTCAACTGGGAGGTGCGCTACCCGGGCGCCGACGGCAAGCCCGACACCGCCGACGACGTCATCCTGAACAACGAGATGCATGTCCCGGTCGGCAAGCCGATACGCATCCAGCTGCGCTCCAAGGACGTCATCCACAGCTTCTTCCTGCCCAACATGCGGCTGAAGCAGGACGCCGTCCCGGGGCTGACGATCCCGGTCTGGTTCGAGGCGACCAGGACGGGAGATTTCGAGATCGCCTGCGCCGAGCTGTGCGGCTTCGGGCATTACACGATGCACGGCGTCCTGACGGTCCATTCGCTCGAGGAATACAAGACGTGGCTGGAGGAGGCGATGAAGAGCGCCGCCCCCGCGCCGGATGCCGCGGCTTCCGAGGGGCCCGCTTGATCCGCACCATGGAGATTTGCGAACGATGAGCCACGCCGCAGCCGCCACGCACGATCACGCCGCCGCCCACGATCACGGTCCCACCAGCTTCTGGACCAAGTACATCTTCTCCCAGGATCACAAGATCATCGGCATCCAGTTCATGCTGATGAGCTTCCTTTTCATGATCCTGGGCGGCTTCCTGGCGATGATGGTGCGCTGGCAGCTGGCCTACCCCGACAGCGCGGTGCCGATGGCCAGCCTCTTCCCGAAGGGCGTCCTGGAGGAAGGGCACATCACGCCGCCGGTCTACAACCAGCTCTTCACCATGCACGGGACGATCATGATCTTCTTCGTGATCATCCCGATGCTCACCGGCGCCTTCGGAAACTACCTGATCCCCCTGATGATCGGCGCCCGGGACATGGCCTTCCCGAAGCTGAACATGCTGTCGTACTGGGTCTTCATCCCGGCCGGCATCATCATGCTCTACAGCTTCTTCGTGCCGCAGGGGCCGGCGGCCGCCGGCTGGACCAACTACCCGCCTTTGAGCTACGACCCGCAATGGACCGGAGTCGGGAAGGGGCAGACGCTCTGGCTCGTGGCGCTGCTGATCTCCGGGACCTCCTCGATCATGGGGTCGCTGAACTACATCACCACGATCGTCAACATGCGCGCGCCCGGGATGTCCTTCTTCCGGCTGCCGCTGTCGATCTGGGCGCTGTTCGTCACCGCCATCCTGCAGATGATGGCGACGCCGGTGCTGGCTTCGGCCCTCGGGATGCTGCTGCTCGACAAGACGCTGGGGACGCATTTCTTCGCACCGACGGGAGGCGGGCAGGTCATCCTGTGGCAGCACGTCTTCTGGTTCTATTCCCACCCGGCGGTCTACATCATGATCCTGCCGGCGATGGGCTTCGCCTCGGATGTCATCGCCACCTTCGCCCGCAAGCCGATCTTCGGCTACAAGGCGATGGCCTACTCGATGATGGGGATCGCAGGCTTGGGCTTCATCGTCTGGGGCCACCACATGTTCCAGAGCGGCATGAACCCGACGCTGGGCACGGCCTTCATGATGTCGACCATGCTGATCGCGGTTCCCTCGGCCATCAAGACCTTCAACTGGCTGGGGACGATCTGGCGGGGGAACATCCAGTTCACCACCGCCATGCTCAACGGCCTGGCGTTCGTCGCCATGTTCATCATCGGCGGGCTGTCGGGGATCTTCATGGCGAACGCCCCGGTGGATCTGTACATCCACGACACCTACTTCATCGTGGCGCACCTGCACTACGTCCTGTTCGGCGGCAGCATGTTCGGGATCTTCGCCGCGGTCTACTACTGGTTCCCGAAGATGTTCGGCCGGCGCATGAACGAGGCGGTGGGGAAGATCCACTTCACCCTGACGTTCATCTTCTACAACATGACCTTCTTCCCGATGCACTTCATCGGGGCCGGCGGCATGATGCGCCGCATCTACGACCCGACGCAGTACGAGTTCCTGAAGAAGTGGCAGCCGATGAACGTCTTCATCAGCCATTCCGCCTTCATGCTCGGGGCCTCGCAGCTGATCTTCATGGCCTTGTTCGTCTACAGCATGTTCAAGGGAAAGAAAGCCGACCGGAACCCATGGCACGCCAACTCGCTCGAGTGGGTGGCTGATTCGCCGCCGCCGCACGGGAACTTCGACCAGATTCCCACGGTGCACCGCGGTCCTTACGAGTACTCCTCGCCCGAGACGAAAGAGGACTACTACCCGCAGAACGCGCCTTCGGCGCTTCCCGCCGGCGCTCCCGCCCGCGTTCATTGAGGCGGGATCGTGCTCCGCTATAACGCTCCGCTCCACCGCTTCGCGGGCCTGACCGCCTTCTCCACGCTGCTGCTCCTCACCGCCGGGGGGCTGGTGACCAGCACCGGCTCGTCGCTGGCCGTCCCCGACTGGCCGCTGTCCTTCGGCCAGGTCTTCCCGAAGATGGAAGGCGGGGTCCTCTACGAGCACG
Organism: Candidatus Polarisedimenticolia bacterium; assembly: GCA_035764505.1. Lineage (NCBI taxonomy): Bacteria > Pseudomonadati > Acidobacteriota > Candidatus Polarisedimenticolia > Candidatus Polarisedimenticolia bacterium. The sequence goes on along the minus strand of DASTZC010000076.1, from coordinate 1,848 downwards.
GGCACCGGATGATTGCGACGGCGGTGGGCCTGCTGACGACCATCCTGATGATCTGGCTGCTGCGCGCCGAGCCGCGACGCTGGGTGCGGCGGCTGGGCGTTGCCGCTTTCCTGGCGGTCGTGGCCCAGGGGCTGCTCGGCGGCATCACCGTGCTGCTTCGCCTGCCGCTTCTGGTCTCGATGGGGCACGCCTGCCTCGGTCAGGGCTTTTTCTGTATCACCATCGCTTTGTGGCTGGCCACGTCGCGCGAATGGGTGGCGCCCCCTCCGGTGCCTCGTCCCGACGACGGGATCCCGGGGCTGCGGTCCCTCGCCGTCATGACGACGGCCATCGTCTTCCTGCAGCTGATCCTGGGGGCGCTGGTGCGGCACACCGGCTCGGGCCTGTCGATCCCCGATTTCCCACTTTCTTTCGGCCGCCTCGTGCCTCCGGTGCTGGAAGGGCCTATCCTGATCGCCTACCTGCACCGCCTGGGGGCGGTGGCCGTCACCTTTTATGTTGCCTGGCTCGTGGCGCGCATCCTCACCGGCCATCATGACGAAGCCAGGCTGCTGCGGCCGGCGCTGGCGCTGTCGGCGCTGCTGGTGTTGCAGATCACGCTCGGAGGGGCGACGGTGCTGATGCAGCTCGCGGTGATTCCGGCGACGTCGCACGTGGTGACCGGGGCCCTGGTCTTGGGCACCACGCTGCTGATCACGATGCGGGTCTTCCGGCGCGTGGCGCGGCGCTCCGTCACGGAGGCGGCAGGCGTCGCCAAGGAAGCAGGGGCGGTGGCGTCGCCCGCGGGAGTGGCGCGATGAGCGAGCTGACGCAGGTCCGCGAGGTCGGCGAGCCGGTCGAAAGGGCCGCCGCATCCTGGTCGGATTATCTGGAGCTGACCAAGCCGCGGGTCACCTCGCTGGTGGTGGCGACCACGGCCTTCGGCTTCTATCTCGGCAGCCGCGGCGCCGTCGATCCGCTCCTGCTGTTCCACACGCTGCTCGGCACGACGCTGGTGGCCTCGGGGACGAGCGCCTACAACATGTACCTGGAGCGCGACTGCGACGCCCGGATGCAGCGCACCCGGCGGCGGCCGCTCCCCGACGGCCGGCTGCGGCCGGTCCAGGCCCTGGCTTTCGCCACGCTGATGTCGGTGGCGGGAATCCTCTACCTGGCGACCGCCGTCAACCTGCTCACGTCGCTTCTGGCAATCGCCACGCTGGCGAGCTACATCTTTCTCTATACCCCGATGAAACAATGGAGCGCGCTGTGCACGCTGGTTGGGGCGATCCCGGGGGCGCTGCCGCCTTTGGGCGGATGGGCCGCGGCGACGGGGGATTTGAGCGCGGGGGGCTGGAGCCTGTTCGCCATCCTGTTCCTGTGGCAGCTGCCCCATTCGCTCGCCATCGCCTGGATGTACCGGGACGATTACGAGCGCGGCGGCTTCCGCGTCCTGCCGGTGGTCGATCCCGAGGGCGGAAGCACGGTGCGGCAGATCGTGGCCAATGCACTGGCTTTGATTCCGGTCAGCCTGACGCCGGTCCTGCTCGGCGTGGCCGGAATCTGGTATTTCTACGGCGCGCTGCTTCTGGGAGTGGCGCAGGCGGTGATTTGCCTGCGGCTGGCGAAGACACGCAGCCGCGTGCACGCCCGCGGCGTCCTTCTTGCCTCGGTGGTCTACCTCCCGGTCCTTCTTTTCCTGATGGCGCTGAACCGTACCTGACCGGCGCCGCGAACGGATATCGGCCATGAAGATAGGCGTCAATCCGCCTTCGGATCCCTTTTCGGGCAAGAACCGCCAGCTGATCGTCCGCCTCCTCATCCTGATCGCGGGCCTGGTGCTGTTCTCCTTCGCCTACGTTTTCTGTC
>DASTZC010000075.1 GCA_035764505.1 Candidatus Polarisedimenticolia bacterium | reverse complement strand
GCTCCTCGGGCAATCGATCCAGCGCCTGCCGCACCCTGCGCTCCAGATCCAGCGTCTCCAGGCTCCCGAGCGGCGATTTCGCGGTGTCGGCGGTTCGCTCGGGGTCCGGCTCATCTCCGACCAGGGCCGCTTTCTCGCGGGCCCGGCTGCGGTGCTCGTCGATGCACAGGTTGCGGCTGACGCGCACCAGCCACGGCACGAAGTGGGTGGACAGGTCGAACAGGTGCAGCGACCGGAACACCCGGAGGAAGATCTCCTGGGAGAGCTCCTCCGCCTCGTCCCGCCTACCGGTGAACTGGTAGGCGATGTTCAACACCCTCCTCGAGTGCCGCTCCACCAGCAGTTGCCAGGCCACTTCGTCCCGCTGGAGGCATCGGACCACCAGCTCGCTGTCCGTAGGGGCCAATGGATGGGCACTCCCCCCACACCGCCTTCCTCCTCAGAAACGGAGCGCAGCGGCGAAAAGTTCAACGGCTGGAGGATATAGCACGCGGCGGCGGCGCGGGGCAAGCTTCTTGAAAAGCGGGATCGGCTGATCTATAGTAGCCGCCGTTTTGCCGGAAGGTATTAAGTCCAAAGAAGTTAACTCCTAAACACAACGAGCAGGCCGCATGATCGAAGTAAAGGATCTGTCCAAGAGCTTCGGAGAACGCAAGGCTCTGAAGGGGATCTCCTTCCGGGTCGAGAAGGGGGAAATTCTTGGCTTTCTGGGGCCCAATGGCGCCGGAAAGACCACCACGATGCGCATCCTCACCGGCTTCATGCCCCCGACCTCCGGGACCGCCGTCGTGGCCGGCTTCGACGTGGTCCGCGATCCCAGGGAGGTGAAGCGCCGCATAGGATATCTTCCGGAGCATCCCCCCCTCTACAAGGAGATGGCGGTACGCTCGTACCTCGCCTTCGTGGCGCGCATCAAGGGGGTGCCTCGCAAGAACCTCGCCGCGGCGGTCGAATCGGCCCTGGATCGCTGCGGGCTGACCGAAGTGAAAGGGAGGCTGATTGGCAATCTGTCGAAGGGCTTCCAGCAGCGGGTCGGCCTGGCGCAGGCGATCGTGCACTCGCCGGAGGTGATGATCCTGGACGAGCCGACGGTCGGTCTGGATCCAAGGCAGATTCTGAAGATTCGCAACCTGATCCTGTCGTTCCGGGGAGAGAAGACGGTCATCCTGTCGACCCATATCATCCCGGAAGTAGAGAAGCTCTGCGACCGGGTGGCGATCATCAATGAAGGAAAGATCGTGGCGCTGGATCACCGCGCACGTCTGGCCACCTCGCTGCACGATACGGAGCGGATCTCCGTGCAGTTCGCCGCCGACGGACCGCTGCCTGGCAAGCTGGAATCGCTGGAGGGGGTCCTTCGGGTCGTGCGCGACGAGGGGGCGGAGCACCGCTTCCTGCTGGAGGCGGCCGCCGGCTCCGGCCTTTCGCGGCGCATCCTGGAACAGGCGCAAGCCGAGCGCTGGCCGCTCGTGGAGGTCGCGCCGCTGCGTCCGACGCTGGAGGAGGTCTTCTTGAAGCTGACCGGCGAGGAGAGGGGGGTGCGAGCATGAGCAACGTCCTGGCGATCGCGCGGCGCGAGCTGTCCACCTATTTCGTCTCGCCTCTCGCCTATTTGATCCTGGCGGTTTTCCTGCTGGTCGTCGGATTGTCGTTCTGCCTCAACCTGATCGCCTTCGCCAACGAATGCCTGATCTACGGCACCAACCCTTATTTCCAGCAGCAGCTGAACGTGAACGAGCAGGTGGTCCGGCCCCTGTTCGGCGGCTTCGTGCCGGTGTTCCTGCTGATCCTGTTTCCCGCCATCACCATGCGCCTCCTTCCGGAGGAGCGCCGGCAGGGGACCTCGGAGCTGATCCTGACCTCTCCCATCAGCTCGGCGCAGATCGTCATCGGAAAATACCTCGGGGCGCTGGCGGTCTCGGCGGTCATGCTCGCCGGCAGCCTCGCCTTCGTCGGGGTGCTGACGTCGGTTTCACAGCCCGACCTCAAGAGCGTCGCCAGCCTCTACCTGGGAGTCTTCCTGCTGGGCGCTACCTTCCTGGCGATCGGGCTGGCCTTGTCGGCCTTCACCGACAACCAGGTCCTGGCTTACGTGCTGGGGGTCGGGGCCCTGCTGGTCCTCTGGTTCCTTTCCGGGGTCTCGAAGAGCAACTCTCTGAATGAGACGCTGGGCCAGCGCGCCGTCGAGTTCCTCGCCGGATTGTCGGTCATCGAGCATTTCCCCGATTTCACCAAAGGGGTCGTGGATACGCAGCATGTCGTCTATTAC
>DASTZC010000074.1 GCA_035764505.1 Candidatus Polarisedimenticolia bacterium | reverse complement strand
AACCAGGCGCAACCGTCTGCAAGCAGACGGCAGGTGTCTTTACGGCACCCAAGTGCACGGGTGGCATCCCGGCTGGCACGTCGTGCCTCTGTTCGGAGGTCGCGGGCATCAATACCGCCACAATCTCTTCCGCCATTTGCCAGGCGACTCAGCGGGACGCCTGCGCTCTGCCGGGCTCTGTCTGCTCAGACACGGCCAACGTAACCTGTCTCGTGCAGGGCTCTTGTCGCATGACCAGTGGACACAAGTTCGATGTGGTGGACGCCGAGTTCGATGAGAACGGCAAGGTCTACACGACGGGCGGTGAGGTCGGCGCACCGGACGAGACGGGCTGCTGCGATCTGCCGCCGAAGGGCAAGTGCGTATCAAGTGTGTGCACGGGTGGGTTGAATGGTGGCAAATCGTGCGCGACCAACGGCGATTGCCCGAACGACCCCGGACGGAAAACACATTGTCCGTGGGGCGAATGGGAGCACAACCACCGCAGCGGACCGGACGACACCGGCAGCCTGAGGGGCGGTGCCTTTACGTTCGATTCGGGGACGCCTGCAGCGCCGAATGAGGCGTTCATCAAGAGCGTCCTGTGCGCCGACCCCGGCTGGTGCGTGCAGGCATCGCCGGCACCCTTCAAGCAGATCTTCTGGGAAGGGACCGGCGTTTTCCGCAACGAGAAGGTCAAGGGAAAGGACGTCCCGCTTCCCGATTTCAGTGCATGCGGTGCGAATCAACCGGTGCCGTGGAGCAACAAGTCCAATGGGACGCTCCACTACTACAAGGCCCACGTCAGTGACTTCGGCGAGCCTGCAGGCATCTTCCAGAAGGCTGCGGGGGCGTGCAGGATGGATGAATCCTGCAAGAGTGCTGAGCCCAATGGGGCAGTTGAAATCAACAACTGCGCATGGGGTGATGTGTGCCTGGTCGACTCAGTGGCCGACCCAGTGAAGACGGCCCTGCACCCGCTCTGCCTGGCCCAGAGCTGCTCGGAATGTCCTGATGCGTATGAAATCGAGATTCATTGCACGACCGATCCGAATTCGCCGGTCGCCTACCGGGTCTCGCATTTCATCCAGGAAGGTAACTTCCGGCTCCAACCGTCGATGGGGGGCTCTTGTGACCCGAGCTGTGACGATGGGGTGTGCGATCCCGGAGCAACAGGCACGGCCGAGACTTGCCAGTCCTGTCCACAAGATTGTTGCCAATAAGGGAGCGGACTGAGGACTATCGTCCTGGGTTAGCTTAGGAAAACTAGAGGGGCGCGTCGCGGACACGCGGTGCGCCCAGGAAGGCCCCTGCGCCCTACTTCAGGAGGGTGGGTGTGAACGTCCACGTCCAGCCGGTGGGTCCGCCGATTTGCAGGCTGTAGGACTTCCTATCTGGAGCGACCTTGGTGTCGGAAGAAGTTGAGCCGCCCATGAGAAGGGTTGCGGGGTGCTGGATGTTGAAGTGCTCCTCGGCGGGCACCTGCTTGGCGGCAACAGGCGTACGGGCCATGTCATCGGGACAGTGGAAGGCCACGTCGGCCGCTGGGAAAGAACGCGTTCCCTTGATTTTCACCTGGCCGGGCTCCACCGTAATCTCCTTGGCATCCAGATGCTCGTACTCGCCCTTGAGAATGGCACACCCCGCCTCCGAGTGAGGGCCGGTCTTCGTGATCGACTTGAAGTTCTGGAATTTGACGGGTCCCTCGACCTTGTTTTCCATGAGCCAATAGTCGAAATCCATGGTGAGGTGGTCCGTCACTTCCGCCGTCCCATAAGCCCCGCTCTCCACCACCCCGGTATCCCCTTGGTGCAGGCCTTCGATGTGAAAGTGAACGAGCTTGGCGCCCGCCCACTTGGCCAAAGCTTGCATGTCGCCGACCTGCTGAGCCGACGCAGTTGCCATGCTGAGCAGCACCACTGCCAACAAGATGCTTGCAACCTTGATCATTTGCCGCCTCCCCCCAAGAGTGAACCGCCTGCGTGCCACTGTATCACTTGTCGACCCTCACGGAGACATACAAGGCCCGACTTCTGCCTTCGGCGGCTTGGCCGCAATCGACAGGCACTCACGACGAAGGCTACCTCCATCAGGGAATGTTAATCGTCAGCGTCAGGGGCAGACTCGGAAAGGCGCCGCCGGACGTGGTGACGATCATCTCCGCCTGGCACGCCTTGCCGCCGCCGCACTGCGCCTGGCAGTCCGAGGCGGGATGGAACGTCGCGAACACCTTGCCGTTCGAATCGGTCAACGCCTGAGACGGAGTGAACACCCCATTGAACGTGTTGCTGCCGACCACGTTGTTCTGCAACTGAAAGAGGAGCACGACCCCCGGGACGCCATTGCCGGACGAGTCCACGGCCTGGGCGTCGAGGCAAATTGTCTGGCTGCAGTCCGACACAGTTGAATCCGAGGAACAGCCGGGCGACGTATTGTCGAAGGTCAAGAGGGTATAGACGAGGCTCTGGCCTGGGATGGAGGAGCCGCAGCAGGCTGCCGGAAGTAATGCGCCAGGCTTGCACTTGAGATCACCATCGGATGTGATGCACGTCGTCCTCGGGTTTGTCGCGTAATTCTCTGCAATCAGGACATCGGTATCGAGAGCTGGTGGTGGAATGGAGCGAAACACGTCGGCCCACTCACACAATCTTGTGGAAGGAAATTCCGCATAGCAGGCTCGACTCGCGACCAGCGCCCCGACGCCCGTCCGGAAAGTCTCGGTCGTAACACCGACAAACCCGACGGCGGTCGCCCTCAGGCCTGGGCTCCCGCTCCCGCCTGGTAAGACTGTCCTCTGGGCCGATGGCCCACCGAGAGCCAACACCGCGCAACCACACACCAATGCAGCACCGCACACGGCGATTCTTCGCATGGTCAAAGCCTCCGTCAGAGAGTTTTCTTTGCCAGGAAGTATGCGCCGGATAAGAAATTCAAGGCAAGGAGGGGAGGCTTCGCCCTTCCCCCACAGCATTGGCATTCTGCCAACCGGGTGGCGATCCCTGGCGACTTGGCCCGAACGCGCCGAGCCCCAGCGTCCGTAAATCTGCTTTCTTCTGAATGGATTGCATCCAAGGCCCGTCATCGGAGTCGAGTTGGCGTGGACAGTGCAGTGCGCCTCTTCCCGGCGAGCGCACGGAAAGCGATGACGAAACTGCTCAGGATTCCGCCCGAAGGGAGCACTGCCATGAGAAAGCGACAGACGGATTGGAAGGTTGGTCCGGTATTCAGGGTCCTGTTGCTTATCGGGTCCCTGGCGGTCGGGTCATGGAGCATAGCTGCGACCCAGGCACGGCCAGCTCCGGCAGAGATGGAGGAGCCGGCGAGCGTCGCACATCCCGAAGCTTCTGTTGAAGCGAAAGGGACACCATGGAAAGGCGAGCCTGGAATCACGGAGACCGTGGCGGGGATCATGGAGCGGGAAGCGCGGAAAGTCCCCCAGGGACCACGTCCCATCCGCGAGACACGGGAAGCTCCGCCGCGGGACCCGTCCTATCTCCGCAATCCACCGGCGCCGGCCGTCTCACAGTGGCCCCCCGCCGAGGCTTCGGCGTCCACGTCAAGATCGGGCGGGCCGCTCCCGGACTCGGGGATCGGTCCCCTCAGCCCCCAGACTCCCGGAATCAGCTTTGAGGGGGCCACCGTCTCGGAATCAGGCTTCGCCCCTCCCGACAGCATGGGGGACATCGGGCCAACCCAGATCCTCTTTATGGAGAACGGCCGCGTGAAGCTGTTCGCCCGAAATGGCGTCCTCGGAGCGTTGAACGTGACCGGCACGACGTTCTTCGCTTCAGTCCTCTCTGCAAACGAGGAAGTGACCGATCCCCAGGTGCGCTATGACCGGCTTTCTCAGCGCTGGTTCGTCACGGCGCTGAGCCTTCCCGCGACCTCCATCGCCAACAAGGTCCTGATTGCCGTGAGCTCCGGCCCCACCATTACCGGCACGACCTCCTTCACCTTTTTTCAGTTCCAGCACGACCTGGTCGGGACGACGCCCAACGCCGACACAGGACAGTTCGCCGACTACGACAGCCTCGGCGTCGACCGGTTCGCTCTTTACATCGGCGTCGACGTTTTCAACCAGGCGGGCACAAGTCTCTCCGGCACCACCGGGTTCGTCGTGAACAAGGGAAGCCTTCTGGCAGGGACGCTGACGGTCACCGCGTTTCGCCAGCTGGCCTCCGGCGCTATCCCGGGTCCCTTTGCCCCGAGGGGCGTCTCCAACGACGACCCCGCCGCGACGGAGGGGTACTTCATCGGAGTCGATACGCTGACTTTCAACACCATCCAGATCAGGAGAGTGACGAATCCGGGGGGAGTCCCTTCGATTTCAGGAAACCTGACCCCTTCGGGCATTCCTGCGACCAGCTTTCCAGTTCGCCAGGTGGTGGAGGGATCCAACCTCAACAGGAGGCTCGACGCTACAGACGACCGGTTGTTCGCCGCCACCATCCACAAGAACAAGATCACCGGAGCCTCGACCCTCTGGACCGCCCACAACATCGGTGTCGACGATCAATGCGTGGCAACCTCGATCAATCCCAGGAACGGTTCGCGCTGGTACGAATTCGAAAACCTCACGACGACCCCTTCGCTCAGGCAGGCCGGGACGCTGTGCGATCCCGCCTCCACGAATCCCCGGGGGTTCTGGATGGCTACGGTAGCGGAAAACGGCCAGGGGCACATGGCCATGGGGACGAGCTACGCGAGCGCCAATGACTTCGCCGGGATTTCCACCTCCGGACGTCTGCGCACCGACACGCTGGGAACCACCCGGGCGGCGACGCTGGCGTTGGTGAGCAACACCGCCTACAACCTGCAGGCAGAGGACGGGCAGCGCTGGGGCGATTACTCCCACTCCGTGGTGGATCCCAATGACGACCAGACCTTGTGGACCTTCCAGGAGGATTGCGACCGCACGAACTCCTGGGGAGTGCAGGTCATCCAGCTGAAGGCTCCTGCTCCCGCCGTCCCCTCCTCCGCCTCACCGGCCTCCCTCTGCGAGGGTCTCGCCTCCGTCGACGTGACCGTGACCGGCTCCACTTCGGCCGGGACGGAGTTTTTCGATCCCGGCCCCGACACCGGCGGCCCGGGCTACCTCAGCCATATCAAGGCGTCGGTGACGGGGGGAGTCACCGTCAGGAGCGTCACCTTCACGGACCCGAACCACCTCACGCTCCACCTCTCGACGACGGGTGCCTCGCCGGGCGCTCAGGACATCACCATCACCAACCCGGATGGCCAGTCGGCCACGGGAAAGGGCCTCCTCAGCATCGCGACGGGGCTGGTGGCACCGGCCGTCTCCAGTGATTCTCCCGTCTGCGCCGGACAGGCGCTGCATCTCGCCGCCTCGACGGTGCCCGGCGCAACTTACGCCTGGACCGGTCCCAACGGATTCACATCCAGCGCACAGAATCCGGTGATCCCCTCCACCACGTCGGCAGCTTCCGGCACTTACAGCGTCTCGGTGACGGTCGGAGCGTGCCGCTCCGGAGCCGTGACGACCAACGCGACGGTCTCGGGAAACGGAGGCACCTGCAGCGACGGAAATCCCTGCACCGTGAACGACACCTGCCTCTCCGGAATCTGCGCCGCCGGCCCCCTTCGGGACGCCGACGGCGATGGCCACGTCGATGCCGCCTGTGGCGGGAACGACTGCAACGATGCGGACGCCTCGATCCTGAAAGCTCCGGTGGAAGTATCGAATCTCAAGGTCCTGACGGTGAGCCCCTCCAGCCTCGCATGGGACAGTCAGGCGATTGCGGCGGGGTCAGGCACGCTTTACGACCTCGTTTCCGGGAGTCTTCCGTCGACCGGCGGGATTGTCTTCTCCCCGGCGGCGTGCCTGCAGAACAGCACGACCGCTACCTTCTCCGACGTACGCCCGGTCCCTGCGATACAAACGGGGAGCTGGTACCTGGTGCGGGGACGGAACTCTTGTGGAGTCGCCACCTACGGGAGCACGTTGCGGGACGCCAGCATTCCGGCCTGTCCCTGACCGGCGCGGCTCGGGTCGGATCAGCAGTGAATCACGGCCGCGCCCTCCGGAGCTCCAGGCGACGAGGGGCCTGGAAATCGGCGCCGCGCCCCTCTTGACTTCAAGGTCAGTCTCATACTATTTTGCTCTAGGCCTAGATCGGAACAGGCTGAATCGCAATCAGGAGACCAGCCCCCACCGTGAAAAAACGTGAGCAACGAGACCTCTTTCCCGGCGCCTTGGAGATGATGATTCTTCGAACGCTCGAGCGACAGCCCCTCCATGGGTACGCCCTCGCGCAGCAGATTCGACGAACGTCCGACGATCTGCTCCAGATTGAGGAAGGGTCGCTCTATCCTGCCCTCCAGCGCCTTCTCAAGGCGGAGCTGCTGAAAGCCGAGTGGCGCATCTCCTCCACCAATCGTCGCGTTCGCGTTTACAGGCTGACGTCGGCCGGGGCGAAGCATTTGAAGAATGAGGTGTCGCGTTTTGAAAGGATGCTCGAGGGAATCACGCGTGTCCTGGCGCCGGGTGAATCATGAATTGGTTGAAGCAGCTGTTCGTGCGCCGCCGCTTCTACGGTGATCTCTCGGAGGAGATCAAGGAGCACCTTCACGAGAAGACGGAGGAGCTGGTTGCAGGCGGGATGTCCCGAGAGGAGGCGGCCGTAACCGCTCGCCGCGAGTTTGGGAACGTTACGATGATTGAGGAGGACAGCTACGAAGTCTGGTGGCCATCTATTGAGCGGCTTTTCAGCCGGGATGTCCGGTACGCCTGGCGGACCTGGGTCGCGCATCCGCTGTTGACGGGCGCCGCCGTTCTCTCGCTGGCGCTGGGGATGGGCGCGAACAGTGCCGTGTTCAGCGTGATGAACGCGCTTCTGCTCAAGTCCGCTCCCGTGAGCGACCCACGCACACTCGTCGCGCTCTACTCCGCCAGCTCCGTGAATCCTGGCCTGCATCAGACCTCGTTCAAGAACTACGAGGATCTGCGCGACTCGGTGCCGTTCGGCCTGGCCGCGTACTCGCCCATTCCCGTCGGCCTGTCGACTGCCGCCGGCCAACCGGAGCAGGTGTCGGCCGAAATCGTGTCAGGAAATTATTTCGATCTGCTGGGCGTGCAAGCCTCGCTCGGCCGGGTGTTCTCGTTCACGGCGGCGGAGGACAAAGTCGCCGACGGGCACCCGGACGTCGTGATCAGCGATTCCTTGTGGAAGCGGCGGTTCGGGAGCCGGGCGGATGTCGCGGATCAGACGGTTCAGCTCAACACCCGTCCGTTCCGGATCGTCGGGGTAGCCCCGCCCGGGTTCGTCGGATGCGACCTGATGCGCGCGGTCGATGTGTGGGTGCCGTCATCGAACCGGGCGGTTCTGACCGGTGTGAACGGCTTCTACTTCCAGAATCGCTCGATCGGGGTGGCCGACATCGTGGCTCGATCGACACCGGCCGTCGGGTTGCCGAAGATCCGTTCGATGCTCCAAGCCGAGGCCTCCAGGCTTGCACGGACGTTTCCCCGGGAAAACAAGGGCTTGAGCTTCGCCACACGCTCGTTCTCGCAGGCGCGGATGAACCCCACGCAGCGGGACGCGTGGGTCCGCGCCGGAGGGCTTCTGGCGGTTGTCGTCGGCCTCGTGCTTCTGATCGCGTGTGCGAACGTGGCCAATCTGCTGCTCGCGCGATCAGCTTCCCGGAAGCGGGAAGTGGCCGTGCGGCTGGCGATTGGCGCGTCGCGGCGACAGCTCGTGCAACAGCTTCTGGTCGAGAGTCTCATGCTGTCGTCCGCCGGCGCGCTGGTTGGTCTGGGCGTCGCGTGGGGCGCCTTGCGCTTGCTGTCGGCGCTTCGGCCGGCGTTCGTGCCGGCATCGTTCCAGGCGCCGATTGATTGGACCACCTTGCTGTTCACCGGCACCGTGGCATTCATCATCGGCCCCATGTTCGGGCTCGTGCCCGCCCTCCAGGCGTCGCGGGTCAACGTGGTCGACGGGCTGAAAGGCGGAGAGCTCGCGCGGCAGCGCGTCGCCCGTTCCGACTTCAGCCTGGCGCTGCTCGTTGCGCAGTCCACACTTGCCACCGTCGCGCTGATCCTCGCCGGTCTCTTCGTGCGCAGCCTGCAGCACGCCCAGGAAATCCAACCCGGTTTCGATCCGGACCGAGTGGCGATCGTCAGCTTCGATCTCGGTATGCTGGGCTATGACAACGCCAGAGGACCGGAGTTCGTGCGCCGCGTGATCGAACGCACACGGGCGGTTCCGGGAGTCGTCTCGTCGGCGGTCGCGAGCCATGTGCTGCTCGACGGTGCCGGCCTGGCGTCGAAGATCAAGCTTGCCGGTCAGGAGGACGCGGAAGCCCTCAGCGTCGAGGCTGGTGCCGTGGGCCTGGATTATTTCCGCACCATGGGGATCTCGCTGGTTTCCGGACGTAATTTCCAGGAGTCGGATGGCGCCGAAGTGTCCGAATTCGGCTGGGCCATCGTCAACCAGACGATGGCGAAGCGCTTATGGCCGCGGCGCGATCCCGTGGGGCAGCGTTTTCAGGTACTCGGGATCAAGGAGACCTACGTTGTGGTAGGTGTCGTGACCGACGCGCAATACGACACGCTCGGCGAGAGCGGTCATCCGTATTTCTACATTTATTACGACCAGACGCCCGGCCTGAAGAAGCTCACCCTGCATGTCCAGACAGCGTCCGATCCGCGGCCCTTGCTCAGTGCGATCCAGAGGGAGGTCCAGGCCGCCGATCCCAATCTGCCGTTGATCAACGTGCGAACGATGTCCGAAGTGATGACGCAGGCGATGTGGGTGCCGCGGACCGGCGCCGCGCTGCTGGTGCTGTTCGGCGCCATCGCGTTGGTTCTCGCCGCGGTGGGCACCTACGGCGTCACGCGGGTCTTCGTGACGCTGCGACGGCGTGAGATCGGGATACGTGTGGCGCTTGGCGCGACACCCGCGAACATCCTGTCTCGCGTCATGTTCCGGACCTTCATGCCGGCCCTCGCAGGTGTGGGATTGGGGGTCGCCGCGGCCTATCTGGGCGCGCGGCTCGTCGGGAGTCTTCTGATTGGCGTGGCTCCCACCGACGTGGGGAGCTTCGGGAGTGCCGTCGTGGTCCTTGTGTCGGCGGCGGGCGCAGCGTCGTTGCTGCCGGCGCTTTCGGCGATGAAACTGGACACCGCACGCTTGCTGCGTCTCGACTAGTCCCTCTGGAGTCGTAATCCCCGCAGCTCCAAAACAATAAGAGCCCCGGCCGCTGACCATCTGAACTTCTCCGGTTCCGAGGTCGGCCGAATGTTGGATTACCGGGATCAAGATTCCGGTGGCGCCGGGCAAGGCCATCGTGATCGAGACGTCGAAGAGCCTGGCCGCGCGCACCGCCACGGCGCGCGAGCTGCCGGTACGGCTGGTGCGGGACGCGGAAGGCGGAAGGTCATTCACGACGCGGGCAGGGTTTTCGAGATTCGCGTGGGATGGCGGCAGAAAAAGAAAGGGGGCGGGACTTTTGTCCCGCCCCCGAAGTTGCCGCTGCGATTCGATGTGCGTTCCTACGGACAGCTGTTTCCGGGCACCCTCGGCTTGGAGGCCGTGGGGGCGCCGTAGGTGCTGTCCGTCCCATGGTGATAGGCCACCACGTAGAAGAAAACCTCACCGACGGCCGGCGTGTCGTTATCCACCCGGCTGGTCTGCTGCGTCTGAGTCTCGAGGCAGGCGACCTCTCCGAGGTTGATGAAATACTGCTCCTCGGCCAGGCTCGCCCGGTTGCCCCGAATGACGCTGTAGTAGTCGGCCCCGGCGATGGCGTTCCAGGTGAGCATCGCGTCCTGGGCGGCGGCGGTCACGTCGAGGTGCACCGGATCCTCCACGCCTGACTGATCGTGAGGCACGAAGACCGCGCTTCCCTGGGTCGTGGCGTTCGCCGAGGCGTCGCTGCAGGTGTAACTGGCGGTGTAGACGCGACCCTGGCCGGAGGCCGAGCGCTCCGCGCGCAGGTCGAACGAGAGATCCGGCGTGCTCGTAGCGGCATTCTGGATGTCGTCGACTGTGTTGCCGTCGCCATTCCCGCTGGCGTTGTCCGCCTCGCTGCTGGTCACCGACGACAGCACGCAGGTCGGCGGGCCGCAGTTGTCGGTGGCGGTCACGGTGGCGCCGACGCTCACCGTCTGGTGGTTCGGAGGCCAGAGCAGATCCGGCGTGAGGCTCACCGCGACCACCGGGAGCTCGTTGTCCGCCACCGTCACTTTGAAGCTGCAAGTCGAGGTGCCGCCCGCCACGTCGACGGCAGTGGCGGTCACCGTCGTCTCCCCGACGGGGAAGGCGGAGCCGGACGCCACATCGGTGGTGACCGTCGCCCCACCGCAGTCATCGGTGGCCGTGGGATCCGGGTAGGTGACCACCGCCGAGCAGAGCCCGGGATCGTTGACGGTATTGATGTCCGACGGACAGGAGATCAGCGGCGGCGGGTTCACTGCGTTGAACGACGCCGACGAGGAGTTGTTGCCGGCGCCGTTGTCCGGAGTGCCTGCGCTGACGCTGGCACTGTTCACGACCGTCGTCCCGTCGGGGACCGCGCACCCCAGAGTGCCGGTGAGGGTGATGGTCGCCGACGCACCGGAAGCGAGGGAGGCTAAGGTGACGGTGCGGTTGTTGCCCGACCCGCCGCAGATCCCGCCCCCCGTCGAGCTGCAGGAGGCGAAGGTCATCTCGGCGGGGAGATTGTCGGTCACCACCACGCCGCTCGCGGTGCTCGGCCCGTTGTTGGTCACGGTGAGGTTGTAGGTCGCGGTGTCGCCCGCGGTCACCGACGGGGCCGCAGCGGTCTTCGTCAGCACCAGATCGGCCTGGGCCGACACGACGCTCTGGACCAGCACGTTGTCCACCATCACGCCGCAGGTGTGGCCGGGGCGCACGGTGGCGCAGGTGGCGGAGCTGTCCTGGGCGTACTCGAACCGGAGCTGGGCGCGGCCCCCCGCCAGTCCCCCGGCGCCGGGGAACTTCATGTGCACATGCTTGAACCCGTTCGAGAAGCCGGCCCAGACCGACATGTCCTCGAAGTAGCGCGCGTTGCTGTTGCGGGGGAAGTGCTTCGGATAGTGCTGGAAGCCGTCGGTGGTCAGCTCCTCCTCGAACGCCTCCGCCAGCGCCGAGATCAGGACTCTTCCCGTCGTATTGTCGGTGATCCGCAGGAAGAAGCCGTCGAACGCCTGGACGTTGAAGGCGGGATCGTCCTCCGTGTCGTACGCGACGTCCATGTCGACGGTCATGTACTCGGCGCCCGCCGGAACCGAGAAGACGGGGCTGATCAGCCGCTCCCACCGGGTCATTTGGCCGCCCGCGGGGCCGTCGGCGGCGTTCTGATGGAAGGCGGCGTTCGACGTCGTTCCGAACAGCGTGCTGTTGGTCGTCCAAGGAATGGTGTTGTCGCCGGCGCCGTGGGCGGCCACCCACCCGGCCGGCAGGGTACCCGGCGCCGCGCCGTTGAAGTTCTCGCTCAAAAGCGTCGTCGTCTCCGGTGTTCCGGTCGACTGGGTAAACAGCAGCCTCGTCGTTCCCTGGTCGCACGCGACGTTAAGGGCCAGCTCGATGTGGGTCCCGCGGACGAACGACGGGTCGAGCTGGAGGACGAAGTCGGTGTCGTTGGTCCCGGTGGCGCCGGCGGCAATGTTCGGATAGCTGGAGCCGGAGGTGGTTACCGTGACTCCGGCGGTGGAGGTGGACAGCGTCGCGCTGATCCCCGTGATTCCGGCGGCGTGCAGCGGGTTGGTGACGTAGTTGAAGAGCGGCATGTGGAGGTTTACCGTCTCCCCCGCGTCAATGAAGCCGTTGCCGTTGGTGTCGGTGAAGGTCACGCTCCCGAGGTCGAGCGAGATCTTCGGCGTGGACACCCGCTTGAAGAAGACGTCAGGCGTGCTGAAGTTGCCGAGCGGCTGATCATCGGCGATGCCCTTCAGCTCCGTTCCCGCCCAGGTGGCGAACAGCTCCCCTCCCTGCGCCACCGACTGGTTGTAGTCCCCCAGGTTCGGCTGGCCGGTGTCGTTCCCCCAGCCGGCGTGGTACGGGCGGTCGCTCAGCGCCATCGGCTTGTTCCAGGTTGCGCCGCCGTCGTCGGAGTAGAGGAACGTCGTCTGGGTGAGATCGCCGTTGGTGGCGATCCCCTGGTCGTAGTAGTGGACGTACACCCGCCCCGTGATCTTATCGACCGTCACCCAGGGGAACCACTGCGGCCGATCGCCCCCGGGACGGCTGCTCAGGAGGATCGAAACTGAAAAGGTCAGCCCGCTGTCGGTGCTCTTCTGCAAGACGACATCGCCGCCGTCGGCATTGTTGTTGTTGGTGTAGACGAGGTACATCGTTCCCTGGTGCGGCCCGCCGGAATTGTCAACGGCGAGCGAAGGCGAGGTGTTGATGCGATCGTTCCCCAGGACCTGGTCCATGGTGAAGAAGCTCGTCGTGGTGTTGGTCGCCGCGCTCCAGGTGGCGCCGTTGTCCAGCGACCGGGCGAATCCCACGTTCTGGTTGAGGCCCCCAGGGAACCGTCTCCAGGCGACATAGACATTGTTCGATCCTCCTCCCGCGAACCGGGGGATGGAGGCCTGCCCGTCGGCCGCGGTGGCGCCCAGGATCGACCGCGCCGACCAGGTCGGCGGCGTGGCGGACATGACGTTGTCGGAAAAGGTCGTAGAGATCTCCACGCCGCCCGCCGCGAAGGCGGTGGCGGTGAAGTTGGACCAGCTCAACATGACCCGCCCCGTGTCGGGATCGACGTCCGCAAACTCCTTGTCGGCGGAATCGCGCGCGTTCTGTGCCGCGCCGGTGAGCAGGCCGTGGGGGTTCGTGGCCGACGTCACTTCGTACGGCCCGTTCCAGGTGTGGCCGCAGTCGGTGGAGCGATGCATCCCCATCGTCTGCGCCGTGCCGGTGGCGTTGAGCTTCTTCACGACGATGGAGAAATAGACGAAATTGCAGCCGCCCAGGTACTTCACCTCCGGGTCGCCGAAGACCTGGGGAAAAACCGTCGTCCCGATGGTGCTCGTGCCCGTTGTGATCGGAAGCTGGCCACCGTCCGTCCAGGTCACCCCTCCGTCGTCGGAGTACTGATACCCGGACAACGAGAGAGGATTCAGACTGAAGCCGCGCGTGTCATTGGTTCCGATGACGATGTGCATCCCCGTGCTGTCCACGGCGATAGAGGTCTCCGCCTGCCCGCCGCCAGGCCCTTCTCCTTCGTCGTCATCGCCAACCCCCGGCTCGCCGTCGTCGTCCTCCAGCACCGGGGTCATGCCCGCCGCCGCGGCGGCCTCCCGGGCGTCGGCCTGATCCGCCGCAAGACGTCCCATCGCCGACATCGCATCCTCGTCCACCGTCTTGACCTCGAGCGTATCGGACCAGCCCGCATCC
>DASTZC010000073.1 GCA_035764505.1 Candidatus Polarisedimenticolia bacterium | reverse complement strand
CTGGGACGCCGGCAGCTCATCTCCACCGACTACCGGCATCTCCCGCAAGACGTCCGCAAGGGAAGCCGGATCCTTCTCGACGACGGCAACATGGAGCTGGAGGTGCTGCGGGTTTCCGGGACCGACATCCTCTGCCGCGTCGTGGTCGGCGGGCTCCTGTCGGAGCACAAAGGGATCAACCTGCCCGGCACCCCGATTGCCGCTTCGTCGCCCACCGCCAAGGACCGCCGCGAGATCGAGTTCGCCCTCCAGGAAGGGGCCGACTGGATCGCCCTGAGCTTCGTCAAGAAGCCCCAGGATCTGGTGCGGGCGCGCCGCGCCATGGAGCGGCTGGGCCGGCAGCTGCCGCTGGTCGCCAAGATCGAGCGGCGCGAAGGGGTGGAGGCGCTGGACGGGATCCTCTCCGATGCCGACGGATTGATGGTGGCGCGCGGCGACCTGGCGGTGGAGATCTCCCCCGAGGAGGTCCCGGTCCTGCAGAAGAAGATGATCCGCGCCGCCAATCAGTCGGGGGCGCTGGTGATCACCGCCACGCAGATGCTCGAGTCGATGATGGAGAGCCCGCGTCCCACGCGCGCCGAGGCCTCGGATGTCGCCAACGCGGTCTTCGACGGCAGCGACGCGGTGATGCTCTCCGGCGAGACGGCCTCCGGGCAGTATCCGCTCGAATCGGTGCGCATGATGGACGCCATCATCCGGCAGGCGGAGCGCAGCGGACTGGGGTGGGGCGCCGAGGAGTCGGGAGGCTGCTGCGCGCCCGAGGAGGACCTGCATGCGGTCGTGCATGCCGCCAGCCAGGCGGCGCGCGATGCACGGGCGCGCGCCGTGG
This sequence comes from Candidatus Polarisedimenticolia bacterium, assembly GCA_035764505.1. NCBI lineage: Bacteria > Pseudomonadati > Acidobacteriota > Candidatus Polarisedimenticolia > Candidatus Polarisedimenticolia bacterium. The sequence continues at coordinate 22,690 of DASTZC010000073.1, read as the reverse complement.
CGGTCTACACGCAGACGGGGCAGACCGCTCGCTTCCTCTCGAAGCTGCGTCCCCCCTGTCCGATCATCGCCCTGACTTTCGATGCGGGAGTGGCCCGGCAGATGGCGCTCTATTGGGGCGTCACGCCGCTGGTGATCCGCTACGCCCGCGACACCGATACGATGCTGCGAATGGGAGAGCGCGAGATCCTCCGCCGCAAGATGGCGGCCCGCGGTGATCGCCTGGTGGTGGTGGCGGGAAGCGCCCCGTACCCCGGGGGCACCAACATGATGAAGATCCATATCGTCGGCAAGCCGGTCGGACGGAGCCGCCAGGCGACGCGCACGTGAGGCGGGCGCTCCGCCTCGCCGTTCTGGCGGCGCTGCTTCTGCTGATCGGCTTTTCTTCTCCTTCGCCCGGAAAAGCAGCCGAGCTGCAGTGCGCGGTGTGCGGCCAGGCCATTACCGGCCGCTACCTCGAGGAGGACGGCCGCGCCTATCACGAGGCTTGCTACGCCCGCACGCGCGCGGCACGCTGCGCGGTGTGCGGCGAGGCGATCATGGGGCCGCGCATCGAATCGGAAGGGAAGAGCTATCACGAGAAGTGCTATCGCGAAGCGGTCCTGCCGCGCTGCGCCGTCTGTGGCCAGCTGATCGAGGGGACCTATCTCAAGGAAGGGGGAAAGAGCTACCATCCGCAATGCCACCGGACGAAATCGGCCAAATGCGCCGTCTGCGGCGAGCCGCTGGAAGGATCGTTCCTGGCGGATCCGTGGGGCAACCCCTTCCACGCGCGCCACGGCGAGAAGATCCTGTGCCCTTTCTGCAGCCGCGTCATGGCCGTGTCCACGACCGGCGGCAGCGTCATCAGCTCGGCCAGCGGGATGCGCATCTGCCGCTTGTGCGACCGGCGCGGCGTCAGCGGGCGCGGCAAGGCGGAAACGTCGCTGGAGCGGGTCCGCCAGCGCATGGCGGATCTCTTCCCGGTCCCGGAGGGGAGCTTCGCCTGGGAGCTGGTGGATCGGGAGCGTCTCGACAGCCTGCTGACCCGCGGACCTCATGCCCGCAACGAGCTGGGATTGACGGTGGGGATCTCGCAGCGGCGCGGCCGCGAGGAGTCGAAGCGCATCCGCGTCTATCTTCTTTCCGGACTGCCCGACTGGCTGTTCGACGGGGTGGCGGCGCACGAGATGGCGCATGTCTGGCAGAACCTCCGCCGCCTGGAGGACCTGCCGCTGGATAAGGCGGAAGGATCGGCGGAGCTGGCCTCCTACCTGGTGCTAGATCGGGGGGGAACGCCTGAAGGGCGGATCAAGATCCAGGAAATGGAGAGCTCCGACGACCCGGCCTACGGGATCGGGTTCCGCAAGGCGATGAAGGTGTCGATGCGGGGGCAGTCGATGACGCGGCTGCACCGCGTCCTCGAAGGGGAGAAGGGGTGGCCCGACCGTCCTTGAGGAAAACTCCATGATCCGCGTGGCCGCCGGAATCCTGTCGCGCGGGGGCAGAATCCTGATCTGCCAGCGCGGCGGCAACGGGCCGATGGCCGGGAAATGGGAGTTCCCGGGAGGCAAGCTCACGACGGGGGAAAGCGCCGAGGAAGCGCTGGTCCGCGAGCTGTTCGAGGAGCTGGGGGTCCGCGTGCGGGCCCAGGATCTATGTCTTCTCGAAAGCCTGCGGCATGATTATCCCGGAGGCCCCGAGGTGGAGCTGCATTTCTTTCTTGTGGAGCGTTTCGCGGGTGAGCCCAGGAACCTGGGCTTCCAGCGCATGGAATGGGTCGAGCCGCGGCATGCCTCCGGCTTCGATTTCCTGGAAGCGGATCGGCCGCTGCTGGCCCGGCTGGCGGTCGGGGACGCGGCGGGCCTCCCGGACGGCCGCACAGCGAAGGAGCCTTGATGGAAATCGATCCCGGAGGACTGGATCGCCGCGCCGCCTACAAGCTGATGATCAGCCTCATCGTGCCGCGGCCGATTGCCTGGGTGAGCACGGTGTCTCCCGAAGGGGGAGTCAACCTCGCCCCCTTCTCCTACTTCAACGGCATCTGCTCGCATCCGCCGATCCTGATGATCGCCGTGGGCGCCCGGCGCGGCGAGCGCAAGGACACCTGGCGGAACATCGATCAGACCCGACAGTTCGTCGTGAACCTGGTGGTGCCGGAGCTGGTGGATGCCATGGTTATCACCTCGGGTGAGTACCCTCCCGAGGTGGACGAGTTCAAGAGTGCCGGATTGACCCCGGCTCCTTCGACGAAGGTTTCCCCGCCGCGCATCGCCGAATCGCCGGTGAGCATGGAATGCGAGCTGGAGAGGATTGTCGAGGTGGAGCGGACGGCGCTGATCCTGGGGAAGGTGGTGCTGTACCACGTGCGCGACGACCTGCTGCATCAGGGAAGCGTCGACCCCACGAAGCTCAAGCCAGTTGCCAGGCTGGGCGACGACTTTTATTCCTATCTCGGAGAGGTGTTTTCGCGAGGGCGGCCGAGCAAAGGCTAGGTTTTGGAAGTCTTCGAGGGGGGAGTGGGCTCCGGCGGCTTGGGGGGAGACCACTTTCCGGCCTGCTGCGCCTTCCACCAGGCGCGCCACTTGTCCACGTCCTTGCCGTAGCTCTCTCCGGTCACCACCGTCAGAAGCGTCAAAGAGTGCTCGCGCTGCGCCGGATGCTTGGCCCCGGCCAGCTGCACCAGCACGCCGCCTCCCTGCGAGCGGATCGCCTGATGGTTCGCCGGGTCGGACGCCAGCTGCAGGAGAATCGACACCGCCTTGTTGCGATCGGCGGCCGCCGGGTACTGCAGCATGTCCAGGATCGGCTGGATCGGGAAGGGAACCGCGGTGTGCGCCGACAGGTAGGCGATCGGCACCAGCGAGCGGGCCGCGTTGTTGCGCACCTGGCTGTCGGGATCCTTCAGAGCATCCTCCAGCGGCAGAATCACCGCCTTCTTGTCCTTGGCCCATCCGAGCAGGGTGGCACAGGAGGCGCGCTTCACCGGGTCCTTGTCCTCGCGCAGCCCCTTCACCAGGATGTCGTAGTTCTCGGGCACCGTCTCCAGCATCTTCTCTTCGTACTCCCGCAGTCCCGGGTCGCTGTCGAGGTAGTGCCCATCGTTGATGTCCCGCATCCGGCGCGGGTTCACCTGGAACATCTGGAACGAGGCCTTCTCGTACCGCTTCAGCCAGTCGAGAATGTCCTGCGGCACCGCCACGTTGCCGGTCGGGGCGGGGTTGGCCTTGAAGCGCTGCTCGTCTCCCTTTTCCACCACGTCGACGGTCAGGTAGCTCTTGTGGTTCCCATAGTCGGCGGCGCTGATGTTGGTGTAGGCGAATTTCCCCGATTTCTTCAGCTTGTCGCCCAGCTCGGTCACCAGCGACGGGGTGATGGTCGCCCCTTCCTTAATCCCGAGGATCCCGAGAATGGTCGATTCCGGAGTCTTCTTGGCTCCGAAGACGTCGATCCCGGCGAGGGTGTAGGGCGCGGCCTCGGGAGGAGTCTGTTTGTCGCCTTCCGGTGCGGCGGCGAGCAGTGCCGGCGAAGCAAGAATCAAAGAGGAAGCGAGAATCAAGGATGAAAAAAAGAGGATTCCGAAGGAGGTCAGGGCGCGGGCGCGGCGGCATAAGGAAGGAAGCATCGACAGCAGACTCCTAGCTCGAGTGGGCTTCGGGACCGACCAGGTGCTGGAGATGGTCGGCGATGAATTGGTCCAGGTCGTCGAGGGTCACACCACCATACCAGCGAAACTCGGGCATGACCAGCACGGTCGTGCCCTGGGAGCACTGGTCCAGGCAGCCCGACTTGGAGACCCGGACCTTGCGGGACAGCCCCTTTTCCTTGACCCAGGCCTTCAAACGGGCATGCACCTCGGCACTGCCGCGCGCGTGGCAGCACTCGCGGCCGTCGTGGCGATCGTTCAGGCAGACCAGGATCAGCTTCTCGAATCCGGGTTCCAGACGCCTCATCAGGGAATCTCCAAAAAGACAGGAAAGCGCGTGAGCCGGCTGCATCCTCCCCGCGTCACCAGCACGACGTCCTCGATTCGCATCCCGCCCAGCCAGGGATAGTACAGTCCCGGCTCGACGGTGATCACCTGGCCGGCCTCGAGCCTCGCCGGGCGCGAGCCAATCGTGGGTGGCTCGTGCAGCTCGAGGCCCAGACCGTGGCCGGTGCCGTGGAAGAACCCCTCCCGCCGCCGACCGCCGCGCCGCACCGGGTAGCCGGTCTCGCGGAAGAACTCGAGAAGGCGGCCGTGGATCTTCGATCCTTCGGCGCCATGCCGGATAAGCTCGAAAGCCAGCCGCTGCGCCTCGTGCACCGCCAGGAAAGCCTTGCGGGTCGGGGCATCGGCGCGTCCCTTCACGACCGTGCGCGTGATGTCCCCATAGTACCCGGTCAGACGGTCACGTGGGAAGAAGTCCAGGACGATGGGGCGATGCGCAGCCAGCGGCCCCGAGCCGCGGTGGTGCGGGTCGGCTCCCTGGATGCCTCCCGCGACGATGCTCCGATCGGGAGCGGCCCCGGCGGCGAACATCGCCCGCTCCGCTATCTCGCGCAGGATCTCGGAGGTGAGGACCTGCTTCCCCACACGGAGCCGTCGGTCCCGGCCGATGCGGCTGGCGGCGAGCGTCATGACCGCGGCGGCCAGCCCCGCCTCGGCGGCGCGCAGCGCCGCCCGGATCGAGCGGATCTCAGGAGCCGATTTGCGGGAGCGCTCCGGAAAGAAAGGCTCCGCGGCACTCGAAACCCGAAGTCCGGCGCGTCGCAATGGGGCGATCCCGCCGGCCGGGAAAGAGAAGGGGACCTCTACCCGGCGGGCGCCTCGGCGCCGCAGCTCCTCTCCGGCGATGCGATGCAGATCCGCTCCACGGATCCTTCTCTCTGACAGCCGTGCGGCAATCCGCGAGGTGGGGACAACGGCATCGACCGTAGCCGTGCGGCGTGCCCCTTCGATTTCAAGATCGCCGACCAGGAGCAGGCTTCGCCCCCTGACTCGCAGCCAGGCAATCGGGTCGGCGCAGGAATAGCCGCAGGCATACAGCAGGTCTGCATTGTGCTCCGGGACCCCTGCAATGGCCCGCGCGATGGACCCGGGACGCTTTCGGCGGCGGTTAATAGTAAAGCCTCCCTTCAATCGTCCTCAGACGGCGGATTACCTCGGGCGGAAGGCGGTCCTGACGTCTCTGCCGGAGACGCTTCGGAAGCCCGCGCAGGCCGGCGCCCAGGGCGCGGACGAAGACGTCGGGCCGGCCGATCGCCACCGTCTCCTTGAGGAAGTAGCCGCTCCAGACGCACAGCTGCGTGAAGACCATCCTCCACGGCAGGTAGCGGGCGCTGATCCAGATCTTGTTGCGATAGAAATAATAGGGGCGGCGCCAGGAGGGACGCTCCGCCAGATGGTGCAGGACCTCGATGTCGGGCCGGTAGAAGATGCGCAGGCCGCGGGCCGCCGCCCGGTAGGAGAAGTCGAGCTCCTCGAAGCCGTAGATCAGCGATTCGTCCATGCCGCCGGATTGCTCATAGGCGGCGCGCCGGATGGCGCAGCCGGCGGAGATGAAATAGCTCGTCTCGCACGCCTCGCGCTCCTCTTCCTTGAGCCGCCGCGGAATCTCGGATCGTCTCGGTCGCCGGGTGGAGGGGTCGAGAATGCGAAAGGCCGCGACCGCCATCTCCGGCGTGCCGTCGAACGCCTTGCGGACCTTCTCCAGGAACCCTCGGTCTTCCACGCGCACGTCATCGTCCAGGAAAATCAGAACCTCCCCCTCGCAGGCGGCCACGCCGGCGTTGCGGGCGGCGGGCGCCCCCAGGTTCCTCCCCAGCGGGACGAGGACGGCGGAGGGGAAACGGGTCCGGATGGCCTCGAGGGTCCCGTCGCTGGAGCCGTTGTCCACCACGACGATCCGGTCCTCCCCGGCGCGCGGCTGCGACGCGAGATCGGCGAGGAGAGCGGCAACCCGATCCCTGCGGTCGCGCGTGACGATCACCACGCCGAGAGTGCTCACCGCGGCAGTGCTCCGGAAGAAGGCGGGCGGGGTGGGGACGGGCGATCCGGGACGCCAAACGGGCGTGAGTCTAGCGGAGGGGGGAGGGAAATGCAAAGGGGGCAATTGTCGGCATTGACGGGGGTTGCGCCCGGAACCTATGATCAACGCCGCAATGAGCACCCCCGGAAGCACCCCATCCGCCGCCGTCCACCTGCACGAGTACCTGATGCTCTCGATGATGGGCCGCGAGAGCGTTCCGAAGGAGGGCATCCGCGGCGCCGATCCGGCCGCTTTAGTGGATCTCTGCCGCGCCCATCGGGTGGCCGGGATCGCGCACCAGGGGGCCACCCGATTGAGGCCGCGCTACGACTCGGCGCTGGCCGGACTGCGCCAGGCGGCCCACAAGACGCTGGTGGACAATCTCGTCCTGCTGAAGGCGCTGAAGGAGACTGCCGCCATCCTGAGGGCCGAGAAGATCGACTTCGTCCTCCTCAAAGGGGCCTCGCTCCTGGAGCTGCTCTATCCCGAGATTCAGCTCCGCCCCATGACCGACATCGACTTCCTGATCCACAAGGGAAGCTGGCCCCGCCTGGCGGCGGCGCTGCGGGCGAAGGGCTTCGGGATGCCCTCCAAGGAAGAAGAGACCTTCTATCGCGAGACCTGGTATCACCAGCTGGTGCGCAGTCCCTGGTCGGTGTCCACCAACCTGGAGTTTCACTGGAACCTGGAGTCGGTGGAGCGCAGCCGCATCGACCCGGAGGATCTCTTCCGGCGGGCGGTGCCGTGCGATCTGGACGGGGAGTCCTTCAAGCGCCTGGGAGACGAGGATCTCCTGATCCACCTGAGCGTCCACCTGGCGCACCATTACCAATCCCCGGCCCTTATCTGGGTCGAAGACCTGCGGCGCCTGCTCAACCGTGGCAGCTTCGATTGGGAGCGTATCTCTGAGACGGCGAAAGCGTGGGGCGTGCAGAATTGCCTGGCCTACAGCTTCGGGTACGTCGATCGGGCTTTTCCGGGGACGCTGCCCGGCCCGGCGCGCCGGTTCCAGTTCTCCCCTCTGCGCCGCACCCTCCTGGGTCGCGTCCAGACCGACAATCCCGCGCTGCCGCACGCTCCCGTGCGCGGCATCAAGCGCCATGTGGTGAGCATGCTTCTGCTGGATAGCTGGTGGGATGTGGCGCGCTACATCGCCGTCCACGCCCGCGGGCGCGCCGCGCGCGCCGTCGGGCTGGGCCGGCGCGCTCCCGCCTGATCGGAAGATTCCCGCCGCAAAGGTGCTGCGTATCCCTGTCCCGCCCTTGTTCCTGGTGTCGTTGCCGATTCGCGGCGACTGTGGAATACTCCGCGGGCATTGAAGAAACGCCGATCCTCGGATAGCCGCTCCATGTCCCTCTCTCCCGCTGATTCCGAACGGGCTTCCTCCATGCCCGATCCGGCCGCCGCCTATGCCGCCTGCCGGAGCATCGCCCGCCGGCACTACGAGAACTTCCCGGTGGCCAGCTACTTTCTTCCGGCGCGCTTGAGGGGACCGGTCGCCGCCGTCTATGCGTTCGCGCGCGGAGCCGACGATTTCGCCGACGAGCCGGAGCACGCCGGATCGCGCCTGGAGCGCCTGGATGAATGGGGAGACCACCTGCGGCGCGCGGCCGCGGGCGAGGCGGAGCATCCCGTCTTCGTAGCGCTCGCCGACACGCTGCGGCGACACCGCCTGCCGCTGGCGCCGTTTCTGGCGCTGCTCTCGGCATTCCGGCAGGACGCGGTGCAGGCGCGCTACGATCGCTGGGACGAGGTGCTCGACTATTGCCGCCGCTCGGCCGATCCGATCGGCCGGATCCTGCTGGGACTCCACGGCAAATCGGGCGAGGATCTCGAGCGGCGCTCCGATGCGCTGTGCACCGCGCTGCAGCTCACCAATTTCTGGCAGGACCTGGCGATCGACGCCGGGCGCGGCCGTCTCTACGTGCCGGGCGAGGATCGAGAGCGGTTCGGAGTGCGGGAGGAGGACCTGTTCTCGGGAGCGGCCGCCGGCACGCCGCCGTTCGCCGCGCTCATGGAGGAGCTGGCGGGGCGCACCGAGGCGCTTTACGCCCGCAGCCGGAACCTGCCCGCCTTGATCGGCGGCGGTCTCGGCTTCCAGGTGAAGCTGTCCTGGCTGGGAGGCCGGTCGATCCTGGAGCGGACGCGGCGCGTCCGCTTCGATGTCTATCGGCGGCGGCCGGCGCTGGGAGGTTCCGGCATCGCGGCGCTGGCCTTCCGGGCATGCCTGCCGCTGGCGCGGGCGGAAGCGTGACGTCCGACGGCGCGGAAGCGGCGCGCGCCGCGGCGCGACTGACACGCGCCTCGGGAACCAGCTTCTACTACTCCTTCCTCCTGCTGCCCAGGGAAAAGCGCCAGGCGATCTACGCCATCTACGCCTTCTGCCGCGCCTGCGACGACGTGGCCGACGGGCCGGGCGAGGTGGGAGACAAGCTCGCGCAGCTCGCCGAATGGCGGCGCGAGCTGGGTAGCTGCTACGAAGGGACTCCCTCGCACCCGATAACCCGGGCGCTCCTGCCGGCCGTGCGCCGCTACTCCCTGGCGCGCGAGCAGTTCGAGGGGATCCTGGACGGGGTGAGCTCCGATCTGACGACCCGCCGCTATCGCGATTTCGCCGAGCTGCGGCGCTACTGCTTCCAGGTGGCCAGCCGCGTCGGGCTGCTGTGCGTCGAGGTCTTCGGCTATCGCAGCCCGCAGACGCGGCGCTACGCCGAGGAGCTGGGACTGGCCTTTCAGCTGACCAACATCCTCAGGGACCTGGGGACCGACGCCGCCTTGGGCCGGCTCTACCTGCCGCAGGAGGAGCTGGCGCTGCACGGCGTCGACGAGGAGGAGCTGATCCAGGGAAGGATGACGCCGGCAGTGATGGATCTGCTGCGCTTCCAGGTGGCCAGGGCGAGGGAGCAGTACCGCGCCGCGGAGCGCCTGCTGCCGGCGGCCGACCGCTCAAGCCTCTTCGCGGCGCGCATCATGGCGACTATCTATCAGGGCGTTCTCACGGAAATCGAGAGGATGGGTTACGATGTCTTCCGGCGGCGGGCCGGTCTGGGGGCCGCCCGGAAGCTCGGGATAGCGCTGAGAATATTCATCGCAGAGAAGGCTCTCTCCCCATGGACCAGGCAGCCTCAAGCCTGAGCGGGCAGGGCTCCGGCGGCATCCTCGTCGTCGGCGGCGGATGGGCCGGGCTCGCCTGCGCGACCGCCCTGGCGGAGCGCGGGCATGCCGTCACGCTGCTGGAGGAGAAAAGCCGCCTGGGCGGACGCGCCCACTCCTTCGAGGAGAAGACGACGGGAGACGAAGTGGATAACGGCCAGCATCTGCTGATGGCCTGTTTCACCGATGCACGGGCTTTTCTCCGGCGCATCGGCAGCGAGGAGGGGATCGCTTTCCAGGATCGCCTCGAAGTCCCGATGGTGGAGGCCGGGGGCCGCGCGCTGCGGCTGCGCTGCTGGCCGCTTCCTTCCCCATTTCATCTCGCCGGGGGGATTCTGGGTCATAAGGCGCTGCGGCTCGGAGAGCGGCTGCGCCTGTTGCGCTCGCTGGGGGCCGTGCGGCGCATCGTCGCCACTCCGGCGGCACCCGCCGATTCGGGGGCGGGAGAGAAGACGGTGGAAGCCTGGCTCGACGATCTCGGACAGTCGGCGGCCAGCCGGCGTGCCTTCTGGCATCCGCTCGCGGTGGCAGCCCTCAACGAGGACCCTCATCTCGCTTCGCGACGATTGTTCGAGGCAGTGCTGCGCGAGGGTCTGATGGAAGGAAGCGCCGGGTCACGCCTCGGCATCCCGAAACGGCCGCTCTCCAGGCTGCTGGATCCGGCGGCGCGCTCCTACATCGAAGCGAGGGGTGGGCGGGTAATCCTGAACGCCGCGGTGGCGGGGACCGACATGGAAGGCGGGCGCATCCGCGGCGTGCGGCTGCGCGACGGCTCCTATCTTCCGGCCGCGGCGTTGGTGAGCTCCGTCCCGCCGCAGGCGCTGCGCCGAATTCTTCCGCCGGCGGTGCCTGCCGAGGACCCCTTCTTCTCCAAGGCGGCCCGCATCCCCAGCTCGCCCATCCTGTCGGTGCACCTCTGGATGGAGCGGATGCAGCCGGAGCGCTCCTTCGCGGGGCTTTTGGACAGTGACATCCACTGGGTCTTCCGCCCCGCGCCGGCGCGGCTTGCGCTGGTCACCAGCTCGGCCCGCAGCCTGATCGAGCGCCCCTCCGAAGAGATCATCGACCTGGCGCGCCGTGAAATGGGCCGCTTTTTCCCGGACCTGCGATCGGCGCAGGTCCGGCATTCGCTGGTGATCAAGGAACGGAGCGCCACCTTCTCGCCCGTTCCCGGGGTCGAGCGGCTCCGTCTGCCGCACGACACTCCGATTCCGAACTTCTATCTGGCGGGGGACTGGACCGACACCGGATTGCCGGGGACCCTGGAAAGCGCGGCGCGCAGCGGGCATCGCTGCGCCCAGCGGGTCGCGCCGTCCCGGCTGGCCGCCTGACCTTGTCTGGACAACCACGATGACGATACGCAAGAAGCCTTCGAAAGAGCACGAGAAGAAGAAAGAGTCACGCGATACGGCCCTCCTCAAGGGGACCGAAGAGCTCCTCGGGATGGGCATCGATCTCGAGAATCTCGAGGCGACGGCGGAATCGGTGGCCCGCCTGGCGGCAGTGGACCCTCCTTCGGTCGAGGCCGAGCGCGCCCTGGCCTGCTGGCTGGGGTTTGCCGAGCTGCCCGAATCGGCGCAGCTGCTCATGGCGATGGAGACGCAGGCAGTCGACAAGGAGCTGAAGCGGGAAATCCGGCGCTCCCTGTTCCGCCTCGAGCAGAGGGGAATCGCGATCCCGTCCTTGCAGGCCAAGCCGGCCGGCGCGGCGCTGAGCCGCGGCATGGACCAGGGGTATCTCTCGGCCGTGGATGCGCGCGGCGACCAGGTCGCCTGGTTCGTGCGCGAGGAGAGCAGCGGCGATTTCTTCGTCCTCTCCGGGGTCATCGACGAGCGCGGCGGGCTGGCGGAGGCCGACGCCGGCAGGGTGGCGCGGTCGGCCTTCCGGGACCTGCTGGAGCGGACGCGCAGCCGGTTCGGATTGCGCATGCTGCCGGCCGACGCGGCCTGGTGCGATCGCCTGCTGCACGAAGCCTACAAGCACAGCACCCAGCGACGGAACCCGGGTGTGTCGCGCTTTCCCACCTACCGGATGGAAATCTCGCACCAGATCCCTCCCTCCATGGAGCCGCCGATCCGGACGCTGCTGGCGGAGGAGGTCGCCGCCGGCCGCCACGCGCTGCTGGACAGCTCGGCCAGGCTCCTGGAAGAGAAGGAGCTCTCCACCTGGATACTCGATGCATCCTGGATCGAGCCGCACCGCCAGTCTTTCGCAGATGCGGCCGAATCGCCCCTGGTGCTGAACCGGTACCAGAAGGAGGAACGACAGGACCGGGCGCTGCGCGAGGCGGCCACGGCGATCTTCGCGGGCGAAGCGCGCCAGGTCTGGGCCCGCAGGCTCGAGGCGATGGCCTACTACTTCCACCTCGACATGAGGCCCGAGCCGGCCCGCCGGGCCCTGGCCGTCTCCGATGCGCTGGCCAATAATGATCCGCAGGCGGCCGGTTCCTTGCCCTTCTCCCTGGCGCTCACCCGCCGCTCGCTGGAGACGGCGGCGGCCCTGGAGCGCCGCAGGGAGGAAGAGAAAGGACCATCGCTCATCGTCAAGCCGGCGGAGCGATGAACGACCTGCGCCGGCTTCTCGTGTGGCTCAGCGTGCTGGCCATGCTGGCGATCGGCATGTGGGGCTTCAACAAGAACGAGATCGCCAGCCTCCGGCCCTATGATCCTGTGAACCGCAGCTTCAGGACGGCGGCCCACAAAGTCCATATCTACGGGCGCGACTACCTCCTGCCGCTGCGGCAGATGCTCTTCGCCTGGGGGGCAGTCGCTCTGACCGCGGGGGCGCTGTGGCCTTTCGCCACCGACGCGAGAACGCGGCGTCTGTTCGGCAGCTGGGAGCGCCCGCCGGGAGTCTGAAGGAACCATGATGATGCGCAGCGTGAGACTCGTGTGGACGGGCGTCTTCCTGGCGAGCCTGTTGATGGCGCCGGAGCCGGCAATCCTGGCCCTTCCCGAGGAGGCCCCGGCGGAGGAGGAGTCGCCCGTTCTCAAGCCGGAAGACGCCGAGCGCCTCTTCCTGAGCTTCATCAACGATCGCGCCAGCCTGATCCGCAGCTGCTTCTTCCTGGGGGGCGTCAAGGTCGGCGACATCACCTACGTCAAGAACATCGCCACCGCCGAGATTCGCTATCGCATCGAATGCCGCCAGGAGGAGATCGACGCGCCCCCTCTGGATCGGACCCTCAAGGAAGACTTCATCTACCGCTACAGCCACGAGGTCTGGGAGATCCTGGGGCGGGCGAACGAGGTGTCGCCCGCGGTCAAGGCGGGCGCGATCGCTCCTTCCGACGCCCAGGCCGCGCGCCCCGACCCGAGCGCGGCCGATCGGCGGAAGATCGCCGAGCAGATTCTGGCCTGGGCGGTCCTCGGCACGCCGCCTCCCGGCACCGACGGCGCCTTTCCCGGAGGCAAGCTGTTCCCCGTCCGGCAGAAGGTGCTTGTCAGCAACGAGAATCTGGCGGGAGTGGAGACGCTCGCGGTGCGCGGGCGGGAAGTCGTCCTGCTGACGCCGGAAGCGCTGCTGCAGCGCACCGTGCTCATCGGCGGGGGATCCTGGCTCCGCTTCGAGCAGCTGGACATTTCCGGCGACAAGGCCGAAGCGACGGTGCAGGTCCTTTCTCCCGTGCTCCCCGTGCCGCCCCCCGGGGGTTCGCCGACCCGCTCGCTGGCGCGGCTCAAGGCCGATTTCTTTCAGCGCCGCGGAGCCTGGACGATGACCCGCTCCCGGCCTCTCTAGCCTTCCGCCGTCGATTCATTCTTCTCAGGTTCTCGGATCAAGCGGCGGCCGTTGGCGGCCGCTCTTTGCCGTCGCGTCCAAGGGTGCCCCTTATTCATCCAGCGTAAATCCAATCTTCAGCGTCACCTGCCAGTAGGCCACTTTTCCCTTCTCGATGTAGCCGCGCGTCTCCGTGACATGGAACCAGCGCAGGTTGCGCACCGTCTGGGAGGCTTTCCGGACGGCGTTGTGGATCGCCTCTTCGATTCCTTTCTTGGACGATCCCGTCAGCTCAATCGACTTGTAGACGTGCTCGCTCATGGGGCCTCCATCGTCACGGTTTCGTCGCTCGATTCGCTTCCTCATTGCAGACCCGAAGGCAGCCTCGGGGAGGAGATCAGCTCTCCGAAGATCTCCCAGCGCCGCTCGGGGTGCTCCGCGGTCCCGCCGCGTCGTTCCACGTAGCTCTTGACGAGCTCCTGTCCCAGGTTGTAGTTGATGACGTAGCTGCGATATTTCTGGATGAAGCGGACGCGCTGCGCCGCACGATCCGGGGGCATCAGCGCGTAGCGGGTCAGCCACTCGGCCGCCTCCTTCTCGTCGATCTCGCCGTTGATCAGGCGGCGCGCCGCCTCGTTTCCGGCGAAATCGAGCCCCTTCAGCACCGCCATCACGTCGTTGTAGATGCCGGCGCGCTTCCGGTCCAGCCCCGCCAGCGGGAAGAGGACGTCGCGCTCGAATGCCTCGCGCTCGTCGCCCGGAAAGGCAACCTCGACGCCGTAGTTCGCGCTGCCTTCGGCGATGAGGGACTGGGGGCTGAAAAGGGGATAGACCGTGACCTCGATCCAGCCGCGCTCCCGCACCAGGTGCCACTCCAGGAGCGCGTTATAAACATGATGGCCGGGGTACCCTTCGTGCGCCGCGAGCTGCACCGCGGCATCGATGTAGATGGGCAGATCGGTGTTGACCTGGATCACGGAGTGGAAGTTCTTCTTGTACCAGTTGTAGGCGCTCCACGGCTTGCCGGTGACATACTCCACCTCGAAGCTCTCCTCCGGCGGCAGGAGGAGATGCTCCTTGGTGCGGCGCCGCGCCTCCTGGATGGCGGCGCTGAAGACGGCGTCGAGCCGATCCGGAGGAATGACGAACTCCTTCTTGAACGCTTCGAGGCGACCGAGCAGCGGCCCGCGGCCGGGCAGCAGGCGGTCCAGCTGCTCCAGGACTCCGGCGTAATAGCTCTCCGGCCGGGTCGGCGCGACCGCGTCGTAGAGGGCCTTCGATTCCTCGTCGAAGGAGAGCTTCGCGCCTTCGAGGATCCGGCAGCGTCGGGCCAGCGAGCCAAGCTGATGCAGCAGATAGGTCCGGCGCAGCAGGACCGGCTCATCGTTCGGAAGCTTCATCGCGTTGAGCTCGGCGATGCGCCGCAGGGCCTCTTCGTGCAGAACGCCCGGCGGGCGGGCGGCGGCTTTGGCCTCTTCGCGCCACCCTTCAGGACCATAGTAGGCGTCGACATAGTCGGGATCGTGCACGCCGACCGCGAGCACCAGCTTGACGTAGGCTTCGGCGATGGCATCGAGCGCCGAGGCGGGGGAGCGCGGCTTGCCGCCTCCCAGATCGCTGCGCTCCGCCACGCGGCAGGCCCCGACGATGCAAGCGAAGGTTGCGGCAATCGACAAGATGATCAGGTTGCGGACGAGGCCGTGCCTGGTTTTCCGCATGACGTAACACGATCTCCGGTGGGTCCCGCGTAGCCTATCCGCCCTGACGATCTCCCGCAAGCGCCTGGGCGCGAAAGCGCGCTGCTGCCGCGGGCGTGAACCTTGTTCTCGACCCGGGACGACTGGCCGGTGGCCTCGTTGACAGTCCAGTGTGCGGAGCCTAGGTTTACACCCCGGAATCGGCCTATTCATCAGGGATAACAAGGGAGGCGAGACGATGCGACGAGCGCTGCTAGCCTTGATCGCGCTGGCCGGAGCGAGCCTGACGCCGGCGGTGGCGGGAGATTTCGAAGGGGCCCTGGAATCGCGCTGGCGCGGCGCCTGGGTCCTCACGAGCGTCGACACCTACTCCGATTGTGCCGGAACGCATACCAACAACCATGTCAACGGGCAGCTGGTGCAGGGGCGCGGCAAGTTCGCCTTCCGTCCCGGCGAGATGGCCCAGGTCCAGAAAGTGGTTCTCAAGCGCTCACGGCTCGACTTGTTGCTGAGCCTGCCGGAGCCGATCCTGGTCTCCTACCAGGACGGACCATTCACCTTGTATCGCGAGGCGAGCTGCCTGATGGAGCTTCAGGTCGAGCTGCCGCGCTCCCTGGTCTCCCAGGAAAACGTGGAAGGGGTGGACAGGAAGGTGCTCGCGGTGGTGGGCCGCTTCGCCGGCCGTCAGGAGGCGTCGCGCTCGCGCACCTGGAACCGGCGGCAGCGGGAATCCTATCCGGAAGACTACGACCGGACGCTCGCGGAGCATGCCGCCTGGCAGGCGGAGCAGGCGAATGCCGCCATCGCCGCCCGGATCGACGAGGCCAAAGAAGAGTCCTCGCGCATCTCGTCGAGCATCAATAGTGACAAAGATTACCTGCAAGGGTTCGCGGCGGGGGTCGAAGCGGCCAAGGCGCTGGACCTCAGGGAATGCGGCACGATCCTGGCGAAGGATTCCGCGCATGTCTGTCCGCTTCCCGCGCAGCTTCCCGCCTCATTGGCGGAGCAGGCCCGATCCCGCTACACGCGGGGCTTTACCGATGGCTCGCGGCTGGTCTTCTCGCTGGAATCGATGCGGGTGCTGCCGCGCTGCATGGTCCCGGTGCCGGATGTGCCGCGGCGCCAGGAGCACGACGATCGCTGAGCCGCGGGACGGATCGGCGGCCGAAAGGTTACGCGCTGCCGTTCAGCCGCCGGCCGTCTTCTGGCCGGTCGGCTGTAAGGGTGCAGTTATTCCTGGCACGCGACACTAATTGTCGCGCCTCTTGAGACGCTGGGTGAGCCAGCGCCGCTCCAGCCGGCCCAGCTCGCCTCGAGTGATGGTTGAGTCATCTCTTCGCTTGCGCAGATGGTCCAACAGGGTCGAGACCGGAACGAACCAGCCGTTCTTGGCCGCCAGCCGCTTCATCAGCCGGACGAATTCAGGATTCAAAGTCCCATTGTCGCAGAATCGCAAGCCGAAATGGGTGTACATGATGCAGACCCCTTCTTCGGCCTCCAGGCGATCCTGCTCCTCTTCGCGCAAGGCCCGGCAGAAGCTCGGCGCCTTGTCTCCGAAGGTGCTGCTAAACCAGGAGCGCACGTAGGGCTTGGCAGGATTGTGGTAGGGCAGCGTCGGATTAATCTTGAGGAGATTGATCTCCTCGACCACGAAGCTCCGGACGTAATCGATGTGCTTTCGGCAGAGATCGCCCCAGAAATACTCCGATCCCTCCACGTTTCCCTCGAAAGGTCCAGCGCGGCTTCCCAGCCTGAAGGCGAGCTTCGGTAACGATGTGGTGAAGCGGTGCACGCCCCAGTACATGTTGTCCCGGTTGTTCAGGTGATTGACGTGGATCCGGGGCGATTGTCCCAGGGAATCGGCGAAGACCTTGAACCCCTGCTGGACCAGGTCGCGCGTGGAGTGATGGTTCCGCACTCCGTGCAGCGCGATCTCGAAGCCCTCCCGCTGCAGCCAGCGGACGAACTCCAGATAGTCGGCCTCCGCCAGGCTGGCCCCCTCGATCGCCCCCTCGGGAGCCGAGGCCAGCGGCCAGACCGACTTGGTGGTCTTGATGCCGAGGTCGGCGAGGAGGTGGTAGACCGGAGAAACCTCCGGGAGCCGGCAAAAATCGGTGTCATCGAAGACGGTGAAGGCGAAACGGCGGTTTTCGGGGAAAAGGCCCAAGACGAAGTCCCGAAAGTGCTTCCCGGCCTCATTTGGCGGGAACCGCGAGATTATAGGGGTTGGATCGAGGAGGTGTCTATGAAGGCCGGGATGCCGAAGCCGGGACCGGCCGTCAGGCCGCCTTCACGAGGCGCTCGACGTAGTCAGCGAAGCCGCCGGTATCGAAGCGGCAATGCGCCAGCAGACGCCGGTAGCGGCTCTCGAGGAGCGACTGCTCGAACGGGTTCCGGGTGATCGTGACGACGGTGACCTTGTCGCTGCGGTGGCCGAAGGTGCGGGCGAACATGGCGCGGACCAGATAGTCGGCCTCGGGCAGGGAGTAGCCGACGATCACCAGGGAGGCGGCCTCCCGCAGCGAGCGCTCCGCCCTGACCCAGGTCGCCGCCAGGAAGCGGTTCTCGTAGCGCTGCTCCAGGCTCGGACCGACGAGCACCGTCTCGTAGGGCGAGGTGCAGCGCTCCTGGCTGCAGCGCCCCAGCTCCGGCTCGTCGAGGATGAGCACGGCGCCGGTGCTCTGCGACAGCGTGATGTCGAGCTCGTCGCAGCGGGGACAGTACAGCCAGTTCAGCGATCCGTTCAGTTTGAGAAGGGGAATCCCGCCGGTGCGGACGATCGCCTCGCTGTCGGGCAGGGCGCGGAAGTGGTGCATCTCCTCGAAGCGGCCCCGCCTCTGCCCGTCGAGGCGCTGCACCGCCTCGCGCACCGCCACTCCGTAGTTGACGTTCCTGGGACGCCGCTCCAGCAGCGCGCTGTCCATGACGATGTCGTAGTTGGTGGAGATCAAGGTTGAGGCTTCGGGCAGCGCCTTGGCGAAGCGGATGGCCGTGCGGCCGAGGCCCGCGCCCACCGCCCGGGCCACCACGAGCCCAATCGAGGCCGTCAGGTGGCGGCGAACCTCGATGAGCTTCTCCCGCGAAATCCCGGCCGGGGAAGGCCCTCTGCCCGACAGGGAGGCGTCGATCAGGGTGAAGAGATCGTCGATCCGCGGGATGCGCTCGGGATCCGGCGGAGCGTCCAGGATCCCCGGACCGAAAACCCCTTCCAGGAAGTCCATGAGGAGAGCGCTGACCGGGCGTGTCCGGACGATCTCATGGAGGAGATTGTCCATCAGCGGAATGTCGGGAAAGTCGGCGCGGCTGGCCCCGGCCCCGAGGAAATAGACCGTCTTCTTGACCACGTTGTCGCTCGATATCTCTTGTTCCGTCATCACCCATTTCCGGTGCCGACCGGAGGTTCAGAGCCGGATCCATCCAAGCAGCACGCGTGCCATGCGCGCCGGCAGGAGGCGAGATTCAGGAGCGGCAGCGAAAAACGTCGGCTCCGGCGTCCCGAAGGTCGATGCCGAGGATTGCGGTCGTCCAGATTCCGCATGTCCTTGCGGATGATCGCGTCCTCATCTTGACGAAGCGCCGACTCGGCGCCTCCTCGCGGCAACAGGTCCGCACCGCCGGCGGCGCGCAGCGCCTCGGAGCGTCCGCGGGAGGCGACGCCCCGCAAGCTCCTGTGGGAATTGGCGCACTGTCGGGCCAAATTGACAGTCGTCCCGACCCTCCGTATCCTCGCCCGTCGCGAACGCGCGTACCGGGAGAGGGAGCGAGTGCGATATCCTGAAAAAAGCATTGCTGCCCGTCTGCTCGAAGACGATCCGGAAGCAATCGGTGTCGTCATCCGCTGGATTTCGAGCATCCTGACCTGGCCCCGGTTCTGGTCCCTGCGCGAGGAATGGCCCGATCTGGTCCAGGAGACTCTGGCGCGGGTGATCGAGAGCCTGCAGAAGGGCCGCTTCGATGCGGCGCGCGATTTTCGCTTCTACGTCCAGGGAATCGCGCGGCACACCGCCGTCCGGGCCGTCCAGGAAGTCCTGCACCGACGGCTTGAATCGGAAAAGGGGAAGGCGGAGGCCCTGGCTGCCGTCCTGGGGACCCCGGTCGTCGATGTCGTGGCGGCGCGGCAGATTGTCCGGAGGGTCCTCGACCAGGCCTCGGAAGAATGCCGCCTTTTGATCCGGTTGTATTTCCTGGACGAGAAGGGGTACGAGGAAATCGGGCAGGAGCTCTTGGTTCCGGTGGGGACGGTCAAATCGCGGCTGTCCCGCTGCCTGATGGAGGCGCAGAAGGCCCTTCGGGTGGCCGTGAGGCGCCATTTGCCTGACGCCAAGGTGGAAAGCGAGCCGTGAGCAAAGATTTCGGGAACCGGGAGAGGCCATTATTGCAACTTAAGGGAAGCATCAGCCGGTGCTGACGATCTGCGAGGAAATACGGACGCTCCTGGCGGACTACGTCGGTGCACGCCTCGGGCCGGATCAGAGCCGCCGCGTCGAGCAACATCGGCAAACCTGTCCCGACTGCGGGGAGATATTGGAAGACCTGGAATCCATGAAAGAGCAGATACGCTCCGGCGGTGAGGCGATGTTCGAGCCGCATCCCGAGCCGGTGATCCTCCACCGTTACGCCCTGGGCGAGGGTGGCGTGGAGGCGCCTGGGATTGGCCGCCATCTCGAAACCTGCGCCACCTGCCAGCTCGAGGTCGAGACCTGGAGACGGATCGGCCGCAAGAAGCTGGCGGAGCCTGCCCGGTCGCGACCCTCGCTCCCGTGGATGAGCCTTGCCGCGGGGGTTGGAGCCCTTTTCGGACTGTTGGTCGGCTGGCGGTTACTGTCGGCGCCCCTCCGGACCGAGGTCCCAGTTCCGCCGGCCGCGCCTCCGGTCGTCTCCGAGAGCGCGCGCATCCTGGTAGCTCCGCTCATCCACAATTTGCCGGGATTGATGCGCAGCGGCGAGGTCGCCGTCCAGCACTGGAGCATCGATAGGGAGGAACCCTATCTCAATATCACGGTGCCGCTTACCATTCCCGAAGATGCTTCCGGGTCCGAGCCGCTCCGCTTCGAGATCCTCGGACCAAAGGGAGAAGATGTCTGGCACTTCGAGATGCCCGTTTCCCGTGTCCGCGAGCATGTGGAATCGGCCGGAGTGGTGAGCTTGGCGGTTTCGCCGCAGATTGAGCCGGGGAAGTACCAGTTCCGGGCCGTTCGGACGGCGATTGCCGGCGCCGTTCCTCTCTACCAGGCGAGCGTCGAGATCGACTACCGCCAATCTCCCGCGGCGACGAAAGCTCCCCAGTAGAAGGGGTGGGTGCTTTTCCCCTTGGCCCGCCTCTCCTGAAGGGCCGACAGGCTGGCCTGGTGCACCGACTCGGCAGTCGACAGACCCTTGCCGCGCCCGTCGTACAGCCTCCGCATCCAGTCCAGGGTTGCCCGGTCGTCCACTTGCCAAAGGCTCATGATGACGGTTCTGGCTCCCGCCAGCTGGAAGGCGCGCCGCAGCCCGAGCACACCCTCGCCCGACTGAATCTCCCCCACTCCCGTCTCGCAGGCCGACAGCACGACCAACTGCGCCGCCGATAGGTCCATGGAGGCGATTTCCTCGGACGTAAGGATCCCGTCGTCGGTCTTGGGCCCGGCCTGCGAGCGCTGATTCGCGCCGGCCAGGGCCAGGCCGGAGAGGAGGAGCGGGTTATCGGCGAAGATCCCTTCGTGCAGCGTATCTTCGTGCATCGCTCTATCGGCGGAACGGTGTGTCCCGCTGCCCTTGGCGCCGCACCCCTCGCCCAGAAAGAAGCCGTGGGTCGCCAGGTGGAGCAGGGAGCTCTCGGGCGCCCACTTCTTGAAGGAGGGCTCGCTGGCGCTGCCGGCGGTCAGCCCCGCTACCGTAGCATTGCTTTCCGGAGGATGTGCCGCCCGCAGCTGCTTCTGGATCTGGCGGACTTCTTCGGCAGCTGCGGGCAGCGGGGCGAATCGCAGGCTCTGAAAGTCCTGGCAGGGAGAAGCGGTGCCTCGATAGGCCGGTGGCCCGGATTGCAGGGCCAGCTGGGGGTTGCCCGACGTCTTCCCCCCGAGCGATGCCGCCTGGGCGGGAGGCGATACGTCAAAATCGGGTCCTCCCATTGCCAGGATGCGGGAGCCGACGGAGCGAGATCCGGGCGGCTTCAGGATATCCCGCTCGGTGGAAAGGTATTGAAGAACCGCGGGGCCCTCGACGAGATATTTCCCTTCTTCCGATGGCAGCGCGTCAAAACTCACCAGTGCAATCTGCCCATCGGGGACGATGAGGATCCGCTTCAGCCCTTTCAGATGTCCCGCCAGAGGCTCCCACAGACGGACCCGCAGCCGCTCGCCGGCCGCGCGGTAACTCTGTTCGGAAGCAGCGTTGCCAAGGGTTGCCGCAGGCGGTGGGACCGCCTGCCGCCGCCAGCTGGAAATCAGGGTATCGACGCCTGCGGCATCGCCCAGATCGAAAAAGAGAGGTCCGGAAAGATCGCGCCGCATCAAAAAGGCGCCATACGAGGATCGCGCCTCTGCGGGACGTCGCAGCCCTCCCGCCATCGTCGCGGGGCCGGGGCCGGTGAATCCGAGGAATTGCACGAAAGCGATGAGGCCTGTGTCGAGGGGAAGAGCGGATTCAATCGTTTCCACCGAGGCGCTGGTGGGAGGGATTCCACCAGCATTCCGCGTCATCTCGGCCAGCTCGAGCTCGAGCTTTTCCTTGGCCTGGAGGGCCTGCTCGAAGCGGGCGCGGTAGGCTTCCGGCTTGCCAGGGTTCGGTCCTTGCACGACCAGCGTCGCCAGCCGGTTCGCGGCAGCGGCGAGCTGCCGTGTCAGAGCAGCCGAAGCTTCATTGCGTGGCTCCAAGCCGAAGGCATGACGCGAGGCGACCTGATCCAGGACGGAGGCGCGCGAGCGGATGAGGGCGTTCCAGATTTCGGCGACCGATTCCTTGGCACGATCCGCCGGTGACGTTCCCGCGAGCACCGAGAGCGCCACTTCGAGTCCGGTCTGGCGAATTCGCTGGAATGCGAGGGCTTCTCGCTCGGAGAAGCCACGTATCACCTGACCGAAGTGCCGGCGCAGAATTGCCTCGGCTTGCAGCGAGTTCCGCAGTGCCTCGACGCTCTTGCCGTTCGCGCGATTGGTGCGCGCTATGTCGATGAACAGCTCGGCGACCTCGGGGTGGCTGCTGCCCATGACGCTTTCCTTGATTTCAAGCGCCTTCCGGAAAAGACGGTCGGCTTCGTCGAGATCGCCGGCGGTCAGCTTGAGGTGCGCCAGGCCGTCGAGGCCCTCGCCGACAATCGGGTGGAACTCGTTGAACATCTTCCGGGCGATGTCGATGGCCCGCTGATAATGCCCGGCAGCCGAGCTGAGGTCTCCCGCGGCAGCCTCGGCGCGCGCCAGCCGCAACAAGGTGAGGGCAACTTCCTGATGCACGGGTCCCACCTTTTTCTCCTGGGCTGCCAGCGCCGGCCGAATCAGCGCGGCGGCGCGCTCATACTCGCCAGCCTTGGAGAGGAACATCCCCAGCTCCGATACGAACTGGGCATATTCGGAATGTTCTTCTCCGCGCGTGTCCCGCAGGATCGAGACGGCACGCTCCTGGTAGGCAATCGACAGGTCGTGCCTCCCCATGTCCGCCATGACCAGCGCCAGATTGGAGATGCAGTAGGCGACCTCGTGCTGCTCGGGGCTCTTCTCGAGGTTCGCCAGCGCCGTGTCGAGCAGCTGCCTCGCGCTTGCATAGTCCCCCAGCCTGTAGCGCTCGTACCCGAGCGCCTGCATCGACGCTGCGGTCAGCAGGGCCGCCGGCCCGATGGTCCTCTCGCGGATTTCCACCGCCCGCTCGAAGGACGCCTCGGAGCCGAGAAGGTCGCCGGTGATGTCGGAGAAGACCCCGTAATTGTGGTAGACGGCGGCGAGCTGTGGGTCATCGATGCGCGGTATCTTGTCCAGAATGGCCAGGGCCCGACTCATGAGCGCGCCCGCCTCCCCGAGGTGTGCGGTCTTTCCTTCGACCGTCGCCAGGTGGTTGAGATCCAGGGCTATCACCGGGCTGTCGGGATCATCGCGCTCCCGAATCTCCAGGACCTTCTGATACAAAACCTTGGCCTGGTCAAACTCGTCGTTGAATTGCAGAA
>DASTZC010000072.1 GCA_035764505.1 Candidatus Polarisedimenticolia bacterium | reverse complement strand
ATTCGGTTGGTGGTTTCTAGAAAATTGAACTTCTTGGCTACATCGTGACTCGCCGGCGTGGTGGAAGGAAGGATGTGGTTGACCAGAGGAGGCACGAGGCTGGCCAGGGCCAGAATCACCAGGGAGGCGCCGGCCGCGCAGAGTAGCGCCGCCACCAGCTTGCCGAGGTAGGGCCGCGCGTAGCGCAGGAGTCGGACGAGATCCTGCATCGGGGCCGGCCTAGCGCCGGCAGAGCTCGAGGGCGTTGAAGAAGTAGGCGATCTCGGAGGCCGCCGACGCGGGAGAGTCGGAGCCGTGGATGATGTTCTTCTCGATCGAGCTGGCGAAATCCTTGCGCAGGGTCCCGTCGGCGGCCTTGGCCGGATCGGTGGCCCCCATGATCTCCCGCAGCCCGGCCACCGCGCCCTCCCCTTCCAGGACCATGACGACGACCGGCCCCGAGGTCATGAAGGTCATCAGGCTGCCGAAGAAAGGCCGCTCGCGGTGAACGTGGTAGAAGCCGGCGGCCTGCTCGGGCCCCAGCTGCAGCATCTTCATGCCGACGGGTCGCAGCCCGCGCTTCTCCAGTCTGCGGGTCACCTCGCCGATCAGGTTCGCGGCCACGCCGTCGGGCTTGATGATCGTCAATGTTCGTTCCATCAATTCTCCTTCCTCGTGAGGCGGATCAGCGCGATCCCGAGCCCAGCGCCTCGGCCATGGCCTCGCCAATCCCGGCCGGGCTGTCCACCACGCGGATCCCGGCGGCGCGCAGGGATAGCGCCTTTTCCGCGGCCGTGCCGCTGCCTCCCGAGATGATGGCGCCCGCGTGGCCCATGCGCTTTCCCGGAGGGGCGGTGCGGCCCGCAATGAAAGCGACGATGGGCACTTTCGCGTGGTCGCGCAGGTACTCCGCGGCTTCCTCCTCGGCGTTTCCCCCGATCTCGCCGATGAGGACGATCCCGCGGGTGTCGGGATCCTGGATGAACAGCGACAGCGCATCGGTGAAGCTCGTGCCCACGATGGGATCCCCTCCGATGCCGACGCAGGTGCTCTGGCCGATGCCGCGGGAGGTCAGCTGCGACACCGCCTCGTAGGTCAGCGTCCCGCTGCGGGAGACGACGCCGACGTTTCCGGGCAGGTGGATAGACCCCGGCATGATGCCGATCTTGCACTCCCCCGGCGTGATGATGCCGGGGCAGTTCGGACCCACCAGCCGCGTCGTTCTCCCCTGCAGGAAGGCGCGCACCCGCACCATGTCGAGCGTGGGAATCCCTTCGGTGATGCAGATCACGAGCGGCAGGCCCGCGTCGGCGGCCTCCATGATGGCATCGGCGGCGAAGGGCGGCGGCACGAAGATGACCGAGGCGTCGGCTCCGGTTTCCCGCACGGCTTCCCCCACCGTGTTGAAGACCGGGATTCCCTCGTGCGTCGTGCCCCCTTTTCCGGGCGTGACTCCGGCGACGATCCGGGTGCCGTAGGCGGCGCACTGCCGCGTGTGGAAGGTCCCTTCCTTGCCGGTGATCCCCTGCACCAGTACGCGGGTGTTCCGGTTGACCAGGATGCTCACGCCGTCTCCTTGGCCAGCGCCACGACCTTGCGCGCGGCGTCCTGCATCCCGTCGGCGACCGTGAAGTTGAGCCCGGAGTCCCGCAGGATCTTCCTGCCTTCCTCCACGTTGGTCCCCTCGAGCCGCACCACCACCGGCGCCTTGACCCCGGTGCTCGTGGCGGCGGCGACCACGCCCTGGGCGACCACGTCGCAGCGCATGATGCCACCGAAGATGTTGATCAGCACGGCGCGCACGCTCGGGTCGGAGAGAAGGATTCGGAAGGCGTTGGAGACCTGCTCCGTGCTGGCGCCGCCGCCAACGTCGAGGAAATTGGCCGGCGCGCCGCCGGCGAGCTGGATCATGTCCATCGTGGCCATGGCGAGCCCCGCTCCATTCACCATGCAGCCGACGTTTCCTTGCAGCTTGATATAGTTCAAACCGAAGCGCGAGGCTTCCACCTCGAGTGGCTCTTCTTCGTCCTGATCGCGCAGCTCGCGGATCTCGGGATGGCGGTACAGTGCGTTGTCGTCGAATGTCATCTTGGCGTCGAGCGCCATCACCTCGCCCGCTCCGGTGACTACCAGCGGGTTGATCTCGACCAGAGAGGCATCGGTCTCCTCGAAAGCCCGCGCCAGCGCCAGCATGAGCTTGAGCGCCTTGTCCGCCGATTCGCCCAGCTCGAGCCCGAAGGCGAGCTGGCGCGCCTGGAACGGGCGGAAGCCCACTTCGGGACGGATCACCGCGCGCAGGATCTTCTCGGGAGCCTCGCGCGCCGTCTCCTCGATGTCGACCCCTCCCTCGGCGCAGGCCATGAAGACTGGAACGCCGCGGGATCGATCCAGCACGATCCCGAGGTAGAGCTCCTTGCGGATGTCGAGCCCCTCCTCCACGAGGAGGCGACGGACCTTGCGTCCCTCGGGACCAGTCTGTGGAGTGATCAGAGTCATCCCGATGATCTGTCGCGCCAGCGCCTCGACATCGGAGAGCGATCGCGCGACCTTGACGCCCCCGCCTTTGCCGCGGCCCCCGGCGTGAATCTGCGCCTTGACTACGTAGGACGGGCCGGGGAGCCGGGCGGCCACCGCCACGGCTTCTTTCGGAGCAAAGCAAACTTCGCCCTTCGGCACGGCCACGCCGAACCGCTTGAGGATCGCCTTCGCCTGGTACTCGTGAATTTTCATGCGGCCTCGGAGGGATGTCCGCGAGCGGGGGTCGTTCCAAGCTGTCCCGAAAATCGCGGATGTATAACACAGGGTCCGGAGCCCTGTCAAAAAAGCGAGGCGGCGCGGCCCCTCCCGGCGCACCCAAGCATGGGGCATGCACGGCTTTTGACGCTTCCCCGACCCTCTGATAGCCTTCCGGCGTGATGCCGCGGGCCAACGTCTCCCTTCGCCGGATGCTGCCGGTCGCCGCGCTGATCGGCCTGATGCTCCAGGACGGAGCCACCAGCGCCGGCCCGCTCGCCGCCGCACCGGCGCCCCAGAGTCTCGCGTCACGCATCCGCTCGGTCCTCACCTCCGGCTGCCTGGACCCGTCGAAGACCGGCGTGCAGGTGATCTCCCTCAAAGACGGATCCGAAGTCTACGCGCAGAACGCGGATGCGGCGCTCAAGCCCGCCTCCAATCAGAAGCTCTTCACGTCCGCCGCGGCGCTGGCGCTGCTCAAGCCCGACTACGTCTTCCCGACCGTCTTCTACTCCACCAAAGCGGTCCGCGACGGGGTGCTCGACGCCGACCTGTATGTCAAAGGCTTCGGCGCTCCGGATCTGGTGGGAGAGTTCTGGTGGCTCATGGTGCAGGAGCTGTCCCGCCAGGGATTGAAGGAGATTCGCGGCGACCTGATCGCCGACGACACCTACTTCGACGCGGAAGAGCGGCCCAAGGTCTGGCCGGAGACCGTTCCCGACGACTCCTGGGTCAACGCGCCGGTGGGGGCCCTCTCCTTCAACTACGACGTCGTGACCGTCCGGGTGAGACCCGGTCCCGCGGCGGGGTCGCGACCGACGGTCGAGCTCATCCCTCTCGGCTCCTATTTCAAGGTCAGCAATCGCGCCGTGACCAAAGCGGGCACCTCCCGGCTCGTCGTGGGCCGCGGCTTCCGCCAGGGAATGAACACCATCGAAGTTTCGGGATCGATCCGGGCCGGGAGCGGACCGATCGAGGTCACGAAAGGGGTGGAGGATCCGGCGCTCTACGCGCTGGCCGGATTCAGGGAGCTGGCGACCCGGCAGGGGATCGTAATTCGGGGCGCCACGCGCAAGGCGGCGACGCCGCCCGAAGCGCTCGAGCTCTTCCGTTTCGAGTCGAAGCCTCTGGCCACCATCATCCGAGACATGAACAAGCACAGCAACAATTTCATTGCCGAGACGCTGCTCAAGACCCTGGGAGCGGAGTTCGTGGGAGTCCCCGGCACGACCGAGAAAGGGCTGGAGGTGCTGCGGGAGTTTCTCTCGCGCATCGGCGTGACGGGAAGCGAGATCTCGCTGGCCGACGGATCGGGCCTTTCGCACCAGAATCGCACGACCGCCCGCGCCCTGGTGCAGACTCTGCGTGCCATGCACGACGACTTCGAGCTGTGGCCCGAGTTTCTCGCTTCCCTGCCGATTGCCGGGGTGGACGGAACCCTGCAGCGCCGCTTTCGTGCCGAAGACCTGCTCCGAAAGGTACGCGCCAAGACGGGCAAGATTGCCGGGGTGACCAGCCTGTCGGGCTACGCGGTGAACGAGGCGGGAGAGACTTTCGCCTTCTCGATCGTGCTGAACGACTATCGCTGCGGCACCGAGACCATCAAGCGGCTCACGGATCGCGTCTGCTCGGCGCTGGTCGAGAGCGGGGTCCCCGGAACGTCGCCGCCTACCGCGACGGGATTCACTCCTCCGCCGCCCCGGTAGATTAGAGCTTCAGCTTCTCGACCAGTTCGCGCACCGCCTCTGCCGAGCCGCTCAGCGCCGTCTTCTCGGCCTCGCTGAGCGGGAGGTCGATCACCGCCTCCACGCCGCCGCGGCCCAGCTTGGCGGGCACTCCGACGTACAGTCCGTGGATTCCAAATTCCCCTTCGAGATACACGGCGCACGGCAAGATCTTCTTCCGGTCGCGCAGGATTGAATCGACCATTTCCACGATGGCCGAGGAGGGGGCGTAATAGGCGCTGCCCGTCTTGAGATAGGCGACGATCTCGGCCCCGCCGTTGCGGGTACGCTCCACCAGACGGTCGATCTTCTCGCCCGGCATCAGCAGCGGCAGCGGGATCCCTGCGATCGTGGCGAAGCGCGGCAGGGGCACCATGGTGTCTCCATGGCCGCCCAGGACCATGGCGTGCACGTTCTCCACCGACACGTCGAGGGCCTCCGCGATGAAGGAGCGGAAGCGCGCCGAATCCAGCACTCCCGCCATCCCCACCACGCGCTGCTTGGGAAAACCCGAGACCTTGAGCGCCGTCTGCGCCATGGCATCCAGGGGGTTGGTGACCACCACCAGGATCGCCTTCGGCGAGTGCCGGACGATCTCCTCGGTGACTCCCTTGACGATCTCGTAGTTCTTGAAGAGGAGATCGTCGCGGCTCATGCCCGGCTTGCGGGCCAGCCCCGCGGTGATCACCACCACGTCCGATCCCGCGGTATCGTCGTAGCTCCCCGTGCCCAGCAGCCGGCAGTCGAATCCCTCGACCGGGGCCGATTCCCAGAGATCCAGCGCCTTGCCCTGCGGAATTCCGTCGATGACGTCGATCAGGACCACGTCCGCGAGGTGCTTCTCTGCGATGCGCTGGGCCGCCGAGGCACCCACGTTTCCCGCGCCGACCACCGTGACCTTGTTCCGCATGCCGCTCTCTCTGAGGATGGAGGTTTAGGAGGACCGCATCTCGGCGACGATCGCCTGGCCAAACTCGGAGCACTTCACTTCCGTCGCACCTTCCAACTGTCGCGCCAGATCGTAGGTCACCCGCCCCTTCTGGATGGCCCGCCGCACGCCTTCGACAATCAGGTCGGTGACCTCGAGCCAGCCGAGGTACTCGAACATCATGGCGCCCGACAGGATGAGGGAGCCGGGATTCACCTTGTCCAGCCCGGCGTAGGTGGGCGCGCTGCCGTGGGTCGCCTCGAACAGCGCCACCGCGTCGCCGATGTTGGCGCCCGGGGCCATCCCGAGGCCTCCCGCCTGGGCCGCGGCCGCGTCGGAGAGGTAATCGCCGTTGAGATTGGGAGTGGCCAGCACGCTGTACTCTTTCGGTCGGGTGAGGAGCTGCTGGAACATCGAATCGGCGATCCGATCCTTGATGACCACCTTGCTGCGGGACGGGGCGGCCGCGCCCGACTTCTTCATGTCCTCTTCGATGACGACGTAGTCGGCGAACTCCTCACGGGCAACCTGGTAGCCCCACTCCTTGAAGCCTCCCTCCGTGTACTTCATGATGTTCCCCTTGTGCACGAAGGTGACGCTCTCCTTCTGCTTCTCGATCGCGTAGCGGATGGCCTTGCGGACGAGGCGCTTGCTTGCCTTCGGGCTGGAGACCTTGACGCCCAGGGCCGCCTCCTCCGGAATGTCGGTCCCCATCTCGCGATTCAGGAAGGAGATCACTTTGCGGCACTTCTCGGTGCCGTCCCGCCATTCGATCCCCGCATAGACATCCTCCGTGTTCTCGCGGAAAATGACCACGTCCAGATCCATCGGGCGCTTGACCGGCGAGGGAACTCCCTCGAAGTAGCGCACCGGCCGGATGCAGGCGTAGAGATCCAGCTGCTGCCGGAGCGAGACATTGATGCTGCGGTACCCACCTCCGATGGGCGTCGTCAGCGGACCCTTGATCGCCACCACGTAGGCGTTGATGGCCTCGAGAGTATCGGCCGGCAGCCACTCGCCGTAACGTTCCCGCGCCTTTTCTCCCGCGAACACCTCGAACCAGGCGATGCGCCGCTTGCCACCGTAGGCCTTGTCGACCGCCGCCTCGAACACCGGGCGGGCGGCGCGCCAGAGATCGGGTCCGGTGCCGTCGCCTTCGATGAAAGGGACGATAGGATGGCTCGGCACCTTGACCTTGCCGTCCTCCACCGTGATGCGCTGTCCTTCGGCCGGAAGATTGAGCTTCTGGAACTTCAAAATTAAGGCTCCTTCGAGGGCGGGTTTTGCTGCCGTGGGCCGCGCGCCGCTGCGCTGTGAGCGCGGAGACGTTGATTTCCTGGAGTAGCGTCGCAATTTAGCACAGCAAATCGCGGCGTTCAACCCTGTCCGGCCGCGCGCGTCTGCCGCTCAGTATTGCGCCAGGTTGCCCTCGGCCCGCGCCTTGCGGACTGCCAGGGAAAAACCGGCGATCCCCAGGGGAAGCAGCAGGACCACGAAGATCACCAGGGCGGTGACCTCAGGCATCAGCTCCGGGAGCCGCGTGCCGGTCAACAGCGAGCGGCGGATGCCGTTCAGGGCGTAGGTAATCGGCAGGAATCGGCCGACACCCGCGAGCGAAGCGGGCAGGGCGTGCGTCGGCAGGAAAACGCCGCCGAACAGCGCTGAGGCGCTGGTGATGAGGAAGTTGATCGGGTCGCCGCGCTTCAGGTAGAGGATGAAGGCGGCGGAGAGGATCCCGATCCCCGAGAAAGCCAGAATGGTCAGGAGCAGGATCACGAGGAAGGCCAGCAGGCTGTCGAAGCGCAGCTGGATTCCGAAGACGACCCCGAGCCCGAGGTAGAGGATGACCCGGAAGGAGGTCATCACGAAATCCCACAGGGCGGAGGAGAGAATGAGGACCGGGATCGGCGTGGGCGTGATCAGCATCGCCTCCAGGGTGCCCGTCAGCTGCTCCGCCCGGAGCTTCGAGGCAAAGCTGTTCAGGGCGGATCCGAGGTATTGCCAGAAAGCGAGTCCGACCAGGAGGTAGGCGAAATACGGAACGCCGGGAAGATCCGGAAGCGAGTTTTTTTCAGGGAGGGTCAGCCAGTTGGCGATCAGATACCAGAGGCTGACCGTGAGCAGGATGCCGCCCAGCTGCAGGACGAAAGCCGTCCGGTAGCTCATCTCCTCGAGAAGGTCCTTGCGCAGGAACGCGAGCATGGCCCTCAGCCGCTTCATCCCTGTCCCTCCTCGATGCGATCGAATACCTGCTGCAGGGTCGACTCGGTCCGGCTGCAGGAGACGATTCGACCGCGCAGCCGAAGGACGGCCTCGAGGAGGGCCGAGAGCTTAGCGCCGTCACGGCCGAACTCGCCGGCGACCCGCAGCCGTCCTCCGGGCAGCGGGGTGAGCACCAGCCCATCCTGAACTTCTTCGGGGATGCCGGCGATTCCGGAAAGCACCAGGACATACGACTCCTTGCCCTGCCCCCATGCCGGCATCTCCTCGATGCTCCCCGACCCGAGGACCTTCCCGCGGGAGAGCACCGCGACCTTGGAGCAGAGCTGCTCCGCCTCCTGCAGGTTGTGGGTCGCCAGCACCAGAGTCTTCCCGTCCCGGCCATTCAGCTCCTCTCCGATGAAGCGACGGAGGTGCTTCGCGGAGATCGGATCGAGGCTGCGGGTCGGCTCGTCGAGGAGCATTATGGGCGGGTCGTGCAGCAGCGCCCTCGCGAGCGACAGCCGTTGCTTCATTCCGGAAGAGTATTCTCCGAACGGCTGATCACCTTGCCCGGTGAGCTCCAGGCGCGCGAGCAGGTACTGGATCCGTTCGCGCAGCGCCTCGCCGTGACCTTCGTACAGGCTCCCGAAGAATGCCAGGTTCTGACGCCCGGTCAACCTCCAAAAAAAGCTCCGCTCGTCCGAGGAGACGTATCCCAGCAGTCTCTTCACGGCGGCTTCGGCATGCGCCACGTCATGTCCGCCGACCCGTGCGGTGCCCTCGGTGGGGAGGATCAGGCCCGAGAGGATCTTCAGCAGCGTGGTCTTGCCCGCGCCATTCGGACCGAGAAGCCCGAAGATCGATTTCTCGGCGACCTCCAGGCTGACGTCGCGCAACGCCCAGGTTTCGAGCGGCTTCTTGGCTCCGGAGAAGAGCTGGCCGAGCGAGCGGCGACGCCGGAAGCGCCTGCCGAGATGGTGGGTTTCGATGGGTGAGGGCATCATCCGGCGATTCTACGAGGAGGTCGAAGTGACGGAGCCGCCATGCTATCGGGCGCACCGAGAAGATGTCAAACGCGTAGAAAAACCTTTGACACCGCTTCGGAGGTTCGGCTAGGATTATCTCCCGTCATAAAGTTCCAACGTAAGTTCCAAAAAGTCCTGGAAGCCACCATCTCATTGCTGCAAGCGATCGGCGTCATTCCCGCGCGTTATGCATCGGTCCGGTTCCCGGGCAAGCCCCTGGCGGACCTCGGGGGAAAGCCGCTCGTCGAGCACGTATATCGCAGGGGCAGGATGGCCAGGACCCTCGACCGGCTGCTGGTTGCGACGGATGACGAGAGGATTCTGAGGGCGGTGCAGGATTTCGGGGGAGAGGCGGTGCTGACCTCCCCGGAGCATGCGACGGGGACGGATCGGCTGGCCGAGGTGGCGCGCGGGCATACGGCCGACCTCTACGTCAACATCCAGGGGGACGAGCCCCTGGTGGACAGCCGGGACATCGACGCGCTGGTCGAATGCCTGCGCAGCGAGCCGGAGGTGGAAATGGCCACGCTCCGCCGGATAATCGAGGAGGAACGCGACCTGAGCAGCCCCCACGTCGTGAAAGTGGTCGCCGATGCCTCCGGACGGGCCCTGTATTTTTCCCGTTCTCCGATTCCCTATCGGAGGGAAGACACCGGGGTCGGGGTCTACCGGCACCTCGGACTTTACGGCTATCGCCGCGATCTGCTGCTCGAATTCGCGCGCACGCCTTCGGGCGGGCTGGAGCGCGCCGAAGGCCTCGAGCAGCTGCGGGTCCTGGAGATGGGGCGGCGCATCCGCGTGCTCGACGCCTGCGGAGTTTCCATCGGGGTCGACGTGCCGGAAGACCTGGAGCGCGTGCGTGCCCTTCTGAATGACGCGGTGCACTGAGGACTCCCAAGGAGGCACGGACCCTATGCCGACCAAGACCATCTTCATCACGGGAGGGGTGGTTTCCTCCCTGGGGAAAGGGCTGGCCGCCGCCTCGATAGGCCGGCTGATGGAAAGCCGCGGGTTCAGCGTGACCCTGCAGAAGTTCGACCCCTATCTGAACGTGGATCCGGGGACCATGAGCCCTTATCAGCATGGCGAGGTCTATGTCACGGAGGACGGCACCGAGACCGACCTCGATCTCGGACACTACGAGCGCTTCACCTCCGCCCTGACCTCGCGTGATCACAACTACACCACGGGCAAGATCTACGAGTCGATCATCAACAAGGAGCGGCGCGGCGACTACCTGGGAGCCACGGTCCAGGTGATCCCGCACGTCACCGACGAGATCAAGGAAGCGATTCGCAAGATTTCGAAGGGCGTCGACATCCAGATCGTTGAGATCGGCGGCACGGTCGGAGACATCGAGTCGCTGCCTTTCCTCGAAGCCATCCGGCAGTTCCGTCTCGAGGTCGGCCGGACCAATGCCGTCTTCATCCACTTGACCCTTGTCCCCTTCATCGGCGCGGTGGGAGAGCTCAAGACCAAGCCGACACAGCACTCGGTGCGGGAGCTGCGGGCCATCGGAATCCAGCCCGACATCCTGCTGTGCCGGACGGATCGAATCCTCCCCAAGGAGATCAAGAAGAAGATCGCCCTCTTCTGCAACGTGTCCGAAGAAGCGGTCATCACGGCGAAAGACGTCGAGTCGATCTACGAGGTCCCGCTGATCCTGGCGCGCGAAGGTCTCGATGCCATCCTCCTCAAGCAACTCGACCTTCCCTACCGCGACAAGAGCATGGACGACTGGGTCCGGGCGGTCGAGACCATCAAGAACCCCGGCGCCGAGACGAACATCGCCCTGGTGGGGAAATACGTCGAGTACGAGGACTCCTACAAGAGCCTCACCGAGGCGCTCGGGCACGGCGGCCTCGCCAACAAGGCGCGGGTGAACATCCGGTGGATCGAAGCGGAGGGGATGGAGAACGAGGCGCTGCGCCAGGAGCTGGCATCGATGGACGGGATTCTGGTCCCTGGAGGATTCGGCATCCGCGGCGTGGCGGGGATGATTCACGCGATCCGCTTCGCCCGCGAGAAGAAATTCCCCTTCTTCGGAATCTGCCTGGGCCTGCAGTGCGCCGTGATCGAGTTCGCGCGCAACGTCTGCGGCATGGCCGATGCCGACAGCACTGAATTCAACCCCGATTCCTCGAGGAAGGTCATCTACAAGCTGCGGGAGCTGGAGGGCGTGGAGAGCATGGGAGCCAACATGCGGCTCGGACGCTATCCCTGCCTGCTGGAGGCCGGGTCCTTCGCGCAGCGCGCTTACGGCGTCAAGGAGATTTCCGAGCGCCACCGGCACCGCTACGAAGTCAATCGGGGCCTGGCCGAAGACCTGGTGAAGCGCGGCCTGAAGATCACCGGCCTCTCGCCCGACGGGCGCTTCGTGGAGATCGTCGAGCTGGGCGATCACCCCTGGTTCCTGGCCTGTCAGTTCCACCCCGAGTTCAAGTCGAAGCTGCTCTCCCCCCATCCGCTGTTCCGGGACTTCATCGCCGCGTGCCTGCGGCATCGCTCCCAGAAGCGCTGAATGGCGAGCCCCGCCGC
Source organism: Candidatus Polarisedimenticolia bacterium (assembly GCA_035764505.1). Classification (NCBI taxonomy): domain Bacteria; kingdom Pseudomonadati; phylum Acidobacteriota; class Candidatus Polarisedimenticolia; species Candidatus Polarisedimenticolia bacterium. The sequence goes on along the minus strand of DASTZC010000072.1, from coordinate 2,082 downwards.
CCCGGAGGTCTCGCTCTCGCCTGGAATCGTCGTGGGCGAAGGCCGGGTTCCGCTGCTGATTGCGGGGCCCTGCGTCATCGAGGGGGAAGGCCCAACCCTGGCGCTGGCCCGCGCCCTCAAGGAGCAATCCGCCGCCGCCGGCATCCCCCTCGTCTTCAAGGCGAGCTTCGACAAGGCGAATCGCAGCGCCCTCGGCTCCTTCCGGGGGCCGGGCCTGAAGGAAGGGCTGCGCATCCTGGACCGGATCAAGCGCGAGACAGGCTTGCCGGTCCTGTCCGACATTCATGAGATAGAGCAGGCCGAGACTGCCGCGACGGTACTCGACATACTGCAGATTCCCGCTTTCCTCTGCCGCCAGACGGACCTGCTGGTGGCCGCGGCGCGCACCGGATTGCCGGTGAACGTCAAGAAAGGCCAGTTCCTCTCTCCATGGGAAATGAAGAACGTCGTGGAGAAGCTGGTGTCCTCGGGAGCGACGAGGATCCTGCTCACGGAGCGGGGGAGCTCATTCGGCTACCAGAACCTGGTGGTCGACTTTCGGTCCATTCCGGTGATGAGGGAGCTCGGGTTTCCTGTCATTTTCGATGCGACCCATTCGGTGCAGCGTCCCGGAGCGCTGGGCAGCTCCTCCGGGGGCGATCGGCAATTCATCGAGACGCTGGCTCGCGCTGCCATCGCCGCCGGGGCCGATGGGATATTCGTGGAGGTCCATGAGGACCCGGCAAAGGCCCTCTCGGACGGCGCCAACGCCCTGCCGCTCGCGAGGCTCCCGGCCCTTCTCCGGGACGTTCGCCAGCTCGCGGCCGTCGTAGGGAGAGAATCTTGAGCCTGGATATTGCCCGCAGAGTCCTGAAGGAGGAGGCCGAGGCCATCCAGGCGCTGATCCCGCGCCTCGGCCCGTCCTTCGAAACCGCCGTGACAATCCTTGCTTCCTGCGCCGGCAGGGTGGTGGTGAGCGGCATGGGAAAGTCGGGGCTCATCGGCGCAAAGATTGCGGCCACTCTGGCGAGCACTGGAACACCGTCGCTGTTCCTGCATCCGGCCGATGCCATCCATGGCGACCTCGGGATGGTGGCCCCCGGAGACGTGGTTCTCGGACTTTCCTCCAGCGGAGAGACCGAAGAAATCGTGCGTATGGTGGAATTCCTCAAGCGCTTGGGGGTGCCACTCATCGCCCTCACCGGCAGCGTCGAGTCGACCCTGGCTCGGCACAGCCAGGTCGTCCTGGATGTCGGCGTGGTGCGCGAGGCGGGGCCGTTGGGGCTGGTACCCACAGCCAGCACCACCGCCGCGCTGGCGATGGGCGACGCCCTGGCCGTCGCGCTCCTGGAAAGGAAGGGCTTCACGGCGCGGGACTTCGCCCGCTATCACCCGGGCGGCCGCATCGGGAGGAATATCCTGACCGTCGAGAACCTGATGCATCCGCGCGCGACCTGTCCGGTGGTCGCGGAAACGGCCTCTCTGGTCGATGCGGTGCGCGAAATTTCCGCCAAAAAGCTTGGAATGACCTGCGTCGAATCGAAGGACGGAACCCTGGCGGGGGTAATCACGGACGGCGATCTGCGCCGCTGCCTGGAGCGAGGCGTCGATCTCCTCGCGCAGCGGGCGCGCGACTGCATGACGGCTTCGCCCGTCTCGATTTCAAGGCTGGAGACGGCGGCGCGCGCGCTGCACCTCCTCGAGACCCGGAAAATAACTTCCCTCGTGGTACTGTCGGAGGATCGCAGGCTCGAAGGCATTCTCCACATTCACGACCTGTGGCGCACCCAACTGTTCTGATTGGGCGCACGCCTCCCGGCGCGCCGCGAAAGTGGAAGATGGCCTCATCCCGATCCTCCCTCAAAGCCGCCGCCCGCTCCGTCAGCATGGTCCTGATGGATGTGGACGGAGTCATGACCGACGGAGGCATCCTGTTCATCGACGGAAGGAGCGAGGGCCGGATCTTCGACGCCAAGGACGGCGTGGGGATCTGGCTCCTCCGGCGGGCCGGAGTCGCCACCGGCGTAATCTCGGGACGGACCTCGGCGGCGGTCAAACGGAGAGTGCGGGAGCTCGGCATGGAGGAAATCCATCTCAGGGTCA
>DASTZC010000071.1 GCA_035764505.1 Candidatus Polarisedimenticolia bacterium | reverse complement strand
CTCAGCCACAGATCCTGTTTGCGCCTGAGCCTCCGCAAACAGGAATGTCAGCAATAGAAGCAAGCATCCTCGACCAAGCCGCATGGCGAATCCTCAACTGAATTAGCTGGCAGCGGTATAGTAACTTCGTTATAGCTTCTTCGTGCCATCGATTTGCTGATGCGGAGCAAAGCCCAATGCCAGGCCTTCTAATCGTTTACTTCTTGGTTAGCCTATTTGCCCTGGTGAAGGGCCTACGAATGCGCCCAGTTGTTGTCGATCCCACTGACCCTCTGTCAATAGTAAGAGCCACAGGGAGGCTGGGGGCAATCATGTGCGGTGGCATAGGGGTGATAGGTTGCACCGTGAGAGCTGTCATGGCATTGCTTTCATGAAGGTAGAGCGACCGGCGCGCAAAAACGATGCCCACATTCAGCGATTGACCTATCAGGGCCATCAGGCATCGGTTCGGTCTTTCTACTGATAGCGGTCGACGTGTTTGGTGTACTCGCAGGCATTCGAAAACGAATCGCTATAGAAGAACAGGACACCTTCGGGAACTGAGAAGGCGGAATTTACCGAATGGCTAGCTTCTGGCTACTGTTTCTAGTGGCAAGTGTGATCTCGCTTGTCGCTGGGTTGAAAATGAAGAGTCAGTCCTTCGATCCGAGCGAGCCCTTCTCTGGTCCGAAGGCTGGCGCCAAGCCAGGCCTTATCTTCATGGGAGCCTTCGGCATCCTTCTTGTCCTCGCAATGGCCGTTGTTCGGTTTTTCAGATGACCTGTCGGCTATTGAACGCAGGTCCCGCCTCGGTGAGCTCGCCTGCTTACAGGAAGATGTTCTCGGCGGTGGCGGGTGGGGCGGGGGCGAGGCGGTAGCGGTAGAGCATCGTGCCGGAGAAGTCGAAGGAGAAGCGGTCTTCGATGAGAAAACCGGCGCGGGCGAGGAAGCGCAGCGATTCGGCGAGGCGGGCGGGATCGCCCTGAAGGTCGGCCAGCACGTCGCCGGGGCCGAGGACGCTGCGCGGACGGCCCATGAAATAACGCGCGGTCTCAGCGTAGCGCAGCGTGCCGGGAGGCGCCTCGCCGTCTACCAGGATCGAGTGCAGCACGTGGGCGGCGCAGTGCACCGCCGCCATGCCGACGCGCGGGTCGTCGCATTCCAGGAACAGGTCGTAGCGGTGGGGCGGAGATCGGTGTCCGCAGGTGACGCCGCTGCAGCGCTTGGTTGGCCCGATGGCGGCGATCAGCTCCAGGGAAAGATGCTCGAGCAGGTGGCAGAGGTCGGTGCCGGTCTCTTCCGCGGCGAGCGCGCAGCCGTGCCGCGCCTTGCGGCGGAACAGGGTGGTCATGACGTCGTTACCGCCGCAGCAGCGGTGGCCAAGCAGCCCAGGGAAGGCCTCGGCGAGGAGCGGCAGGGCTGAGGGTGGAATGCCTTCGGCGAAAAGGGGAATGTCGAGCAGGTCGAGGGTGATCTTCAGCTTGAGGGAGCCGGGGGAGAACGCTTCGTTGAGGACTTCGGCCTCGGGATGCTGGCCGTGGGAGATCTCGACGAGCCGGAATTGCCCGCCTTGCGAGGCGGGTCGGGCGCGGTGCCCCGCGCGCTGCCGCATCTTCTCCTGAAACGACTCGCGCAGCGTCTCGGAGCGCTGCGGCAGGAAGTCGGCTCCAGGTTTTCCGGCCCGGCCGTTAGCCACGACGTCTCAGCTTCCCATGTCGGCGTCCCTCACGCGGGCGTTGGCGAAGCGCACGGCGCTACCTCTCCTCGAACCGGTTCTCCTCGGTGTCCAGCGTCCCCTGCAGAACGACGCGGTACTCTCCCGTCTCGCGATTGACCACCTCCACGGTGGCCGCAGCCGTCGTCGAGTTGAACAGCATCTCGCCGATCTTGTTGCGCAGCGTCAGGGGAGAGGTGGGCGATTTTTCCAGGCTGGTGAGATCGGTCAGCTTGAATCGGGACATGTCAACCTCCTCGAAATGTTTCTAGTGGCCCGAGCGGGAGTTGTCTCCGGTGTCGCACTTCAACACGACACGATACGGGGACGCGGCGACCGGGCTGTCCAGGCAAAAGCTGCAGGTGCCAGCAAGGCCGCGCCGCCTGGCGGTTCCTTTGGATTGCTTCGCTTCTTTGGTCTGCTTGCGGGTGATCTGATCGACGATGTCGGCGACCAGGTTCTCGTGTCCATGGACGCGTCCGGACGCCGAGGCGCCCCGTCGCTTGGCCTTGGCTCCTCGACGCTTTGCAAGCGATGGCTTCATCGCGGTCTCTCTACTTGCCAAACTTCCAGAACGAGGGCTTCGACGGGGTGGAGATGGCTCGGCTCTCGTCGGATCGGGAGGCCGTGGGATCGGCCGCCTTCGCGGGCTTACGCGCAGCCTCGATCGGTTGAGGCTCCATAAGCGACGCAGCCAGCGCCGCGCCCTCCTCGATCACTTCCGTCCTGAAGAAGGTCTCCGGTCCGAGCTCCAGCGTCGCGGCGGCATCACCATAGGGGACCGAGGGCGCTTCTCTGACGGCGGCCAGCGGCAGCTCGTCGGCGATCGGGACGATCGGCATGGTGGCCGGGCCGGGATCGGGCGGCGGTGGCGGCTCGGCCGGGTTCGGGTCGGGCCCCAGCTCGGCGGCGCGGACCAAGCGCGGCACCGGGTCGGGATCGTCCTCGGGCGACCAGATCGAGATCGGCGCGAACTCCAGCGGCTCGCTCCTGAGGGCTGGCGGCTCGAAGGTGATCCGGCTGTCGGGCGAAGCCGGGGAGACGCGCTCCTTTTTAGCGGGGGACCAGGGCGAGGAGATCCCCTCCAGGAATCCGGCCTCGGCATCGGTCAGTCCGACCTCCTCCAGGAAATCGGAGTCGCTCAGCAGCTCTTTCGGATTGGGCTCCTTCGCCAGATTCTTCAGCAAGCCACCCGCGTCCAGGAGCGGCCGCTCGTCCAGCAGCTCCGATTTCAGGGATGACCGCTCCTCCTGCAGCTCCCCCTTGGGAGCGCGCCCTTTCGAGGACTCCTTCTTCGTAGGACCCGCCGCAGCCGTCGCACCTGCCGCGGCGCGCGGCAGCTCGCGCGGCTGGATCGCCCGCCCGGAAGCTGCAGGGGCATCGCGCCGCTCCGAGCTTGCCCCGTGCCCCGCCAGCGCCGCCTCCGCCGATTCGATGATCTGCCGCGCCAGCGCCTCCTGCACGCCGGCGAAGAAGGAGAGCGATTCGGCCGTGGCGGCCGCGATCTTCGCGGGCGAGTCGAACCCCGAGTTCAGGATCTTGCGGACCGGATCCTCCCCGTACAGCTCCCTCAGCAGGTTCAGCGGATCCATCGCTTGCCTCTCCTCACGATGCGGGTTTTCCGGCCCGGATGCCGAGCACCTCGTCGGCGAGCGCCAGGTAATCCTGGCTGCCTCGGGCCTTCGGATCGTATTCGGTGATCGGGATGCCGTAGCTGGAGGCCTCCCGCAGCTTCACGTTGTGGTGGATCACGGTGTCATAGAGCGAATCGCCGAAGAAGCGATGCAAATCCTGCAGGATCTCGCGCGAGAACCCGGTACGCCGGTCGTACAGCGTGGCCAGCGCCCGAATCCGGAGCTCCCGATCACGGGGCAGCGCCTTGACCGCCTGCAGCAGCTGCGACACGCCGTACAGCGAGTAGAAAGAGGTCTCCACCGCCAGGATCACCTCGTCGGCGGCGTGTAGGGCGTTGGCAATCAGGACGCCGCCGCCGGGGGGGCAGTCCAGCACACAGTAGTCGTAATCCTCCGCCACCCAGTCGAGCACTTCCTTGAGACGCTTCTCGCCCGAGGCGATGTCGTGCAGCCGCTGCTCGGCGAGTTGCAGCGACGGGTTCGATGGCGCCAGCCGGAAGTTCTCCGAGATCTCCACCAGGCAGCCGTCCAGAGCACCGCCATCCAGCAGCGCATCCGACAGCGTGCGCGAATACTCGGGGTTCTTGCCGCGTGACAGCCCCAGCGACGCGTGCCCCTGCGGGTCGAGGTCGCACAGCAGGACCCGCTTGCCGCGCAGGGCAAGCGAAGCGCCCAGGTTGATGGCGGTGGTGGTCTTCCCGCATCCCCCCTTCTGGTTGATGATGGCCAGCGTCTTCATCCGTTCTCACCGTAGCGCAGCGGACCGGTGGCGCCGGGGGTCGGGGCGTAGCGCGGCGCGGCCACCCGCGGCGGGAACAGCGCCGTGGCGATGTCGCGAACCCGCAGCGCCACCGCCGACTCCGGCTCGAGCTGCACCGCGGGGGTCTTGACCGCTACCGACCGGCGGACCGTTTCGTCTTCCGGGATGTAGCCGAGGTAGGTGAGTCGCCGCGTCATGAAGCGCCCGGCGATGCCGTCCAGGGTCTGGAAGACCTCCCATCCCTGCCGCGCCGTGCGGGCACGGTTCACCACCACCGACATGACGGCCGATGGGTTGTGGCGCAGGACCGTCTTCATCGTGGCGTAGGCGTCGGTCATGGCGGTCAGATCGGGAGTCGTCACGACCAGGATCTCGCGCGCGGCGTTCAGAAAGGCCGTGGTCATGCGCGCGATGCCGGCGGCGGTGTCGATCAGGACCACCTCGAATTCCGCCCCGTAGCGGGCCGTCTCGCCGATGAGGTGGGACAAATCGCGCGCGCTGAGATCGGCCAGCTCCGCCACGCCCGAAGGCCCGGCGACCAGATGCACCCCCGAGCCGGTCCGGTGCGCTACTTCACGGAAGGTGAGGTGGTTGACCAGGGAGTGATACAGGCTGCGCCGCGGGGAGACTCCCAGGAGCAAGTGCAGGTTGGCCAGACCTAAATCAGCGTCGATGGCCAGCACGCGCATGCCGCGCAGCGCGAGCTCTGTCGCCAGGTTGGAGGTCACCATCGACTTGCCGGTCCCGCCTTTGCCCGAGGTGACGCAGATGATTCGCGCCGGGCAGTCGGCGGCGAAGCGTCTGGGGGCGGCTGGCTCGGAGGCAATCGACGGGGCGCGCTCATGGCCGGTCAGATCCGACAGGCTGCGCCCCAGCTTGCGGAAGATCGTCACGCTTTCACCTGCTCGCGGGCGCGCTCCGCCGCCAAACGCCGCCGCTCGAACTCGTAGAAGGCTTCCCATTCCTCTTCAGAGAGACGTTCGGGGGAGAGGTGCTCGGGCATGGGGACGACCGGCTCCTCCTCGGCGGGCGGACCCGATTGGTCCAGCTCCTCCAGGACCGGCAGAGCGAGAGGCTCCTGAGCCGCCTCGAGATACAGATGCGTCCCGCCGCCGGTCAAGAGAATCCGATAGGTCAGGGCGCGGACTCCCGGTCCCTGGGAGCCCAGCGCCTCCAGCAGCTTGTTCTCGAACTGCTCGCTGAGGACGATGACCCGCGGCGGCTTGGCCGTAATCGGCCCGGCCCCATACAGCTTCCGGAGGAAAAGGAACTGGGAGGCGATCCACTGGCGGTGGCGCAGGATGCGGGAGACCAGGGACTCGCCGTCGCCCCGGTCGATCTCGATCAGGACGAACTCGGCGTGGCGATCCATGGCGAGCAGATCGATCAGATCGCCGTCGCCGGAGCGCAGGTGCCCGTCGAGGACGCGAAGCCGGTCCTCCAGGATTCCTGGGTCGGCCAGGATCAGGCGCTTGATGGTGTCTGGATCTCGGGCAGGGCCTCTGACGATGCGGATGGTCAGCCTCGTTCCGCTCGTTTGGTCAGCGGCAAGGGCGCGGCGCGGATACAACCGCCGCGGGCGCCCGGGTGGTGCCACCGCGGCGTGCGCAGTGTAAAGCTAAGCTGTTGTGGTGTCAAGGAATTCGAGAGGCTGGTCCAATATCCGGGACTACCAGGGTGCGGGCTTGCCGTGGCGGTCGACGAACTGTCCCGAGTGCTTCTGGGACAGCCCGGCGATCGTCTTGATCATCGAGCCGACCGCCTCGTCGATGCTCAACGGCGCACCCATCCCGCCCATCTCGGTGCGCACCCAGCCGGGGTGGATGACCACGGAGATGATACGGTCGCCCGCCAGCTCGAGCGCCATGTTGCGCGACGCCATGTTCAGCCCCACTTTGCTCACCCGGTAGCTGTACTTGCCGCCGCCGCGGTTGTCCTCGATCGACCCCATCAGCGAGGTGATGTGCACCACCTTGGGGTTCTTCCCCTCGCGCAGCAGGGGCAGGAACTCCCGCGTCATCAGGATCGGCCCCAGCGTGTTTACCATGAACACCTGCAGCATCTCGTCGGCCTTGAGCGTCGGGAGGCGGTCGTCGTGCGAGCCGTAGGTGGCGGCGTTGTTGAGCAGAAGATCGATCCCATCGGTTTTGGCGGCCACCTCGGTGAAGGCGGTCTGGATCGAGGCTTCATCCCCCACGTCGCATGCGACACACACCAGGCGGTCGCCGGCCATCCCCATCAAGGCGCGGGAGCGCTCGGGAGCGCGGGCCAGGGCGAAGACCTCCTCCCCGGCTTCCAGGTAGCGCCGGGTGAACTCCAGCCCCAGCCCGCGGCTTGCTCCCGTGATGACGACGCGCATCGGAACCCACCCTCAGAACTTGACCTTGGGCGCCTCGTTGGCCGACTGATCCGACTCAAAATACTCGCGCGGGCCGAAGCTGAACATCCCGGCGATTATGTTGGTCGGGAAGGTCTTGATGTAGGCATTGTACGCCCGCACCGTCTCGTTATAGGCGCGCCGCTCCACCGCGATGCGGTTCTCGGTGCCGGAAAGCTCGTCCTGCAGGCGGATGAAGTTCTGGTTTGCTTTCAGATCCGGGTAGGCCTCGGCGATGGCGAGCAGGCGCCCCAGCGCCGAGCTGAGGCCGGCATTCGCGGCGGCCGCTTCCTGGGGAGTGGTGGCCCCGGCCAGCTTGGCCCGCGCCTGCGCCACGTTTTCGAAGACCTCGCGCTCGTGCGTGGCGTACCCCTTCACCGTCTCCACCAGGTTCGGGATCAGATCGGCCCGGCGCTGCAGGACCACCTTCACCTGCGCCCAGGCGTTGTTGATCGTCTCGTTCTGCCGGACGATGGTGTTGTATTTCCCCATGAGCATCCCGCCCACGACCAGCACGAGCAGGACCACGATTCCCAGAACGATACAGCCCGTCCTCTTCATCGAGATTCGCCTCCGCCGATGCCGAAGCGGTCGATTGCCTCCACCGCTCGGGTGAGTTGAACGTAATAGCCTGCGAAGAGCTCCTTCAGCGGCCCCGCGGGCGCCTCGCCCCGCTTGAGCCGATCCACTGCCTCGAAAGGCTTGACGTCAAGCTCCGCGTGCTGGCAGAAGTGGGCGATCACCTCCTGGTTCTGCCGCGGGATCATCTCGTGCATCAGAGACAGGCAGCCGCGGAACAGCGCCACGAAGGTGGTGTAGCTGGTGGTCAGGAGCTGCTGCAGCTCCGCCGGGCGGTCGTGGCATTCGATATAGGCCTCGCGCAGCCTCATCAGCTTGGTGCGCAGCTCACGCTCGCACTGCAGGCGCAGGTTCTCACGGCTGATCGACAGACCCGCGAAGGAGTCGCGCCCCGCCAGCACCACGCGGGCCACCTGCAAATCGAGCATTTCGATCGGATAGACGTCGGCCGAATGGGCAATCAGCTCCGGTGTGAACAGCCGCGGCCATGTGCGTCCTTTGGCCACCCAGGGACGGATTAGCGGGGCCAGCGACTCGAGCGTGTCGGGATTCAGGTCACGCAGCACCAGGATGAAGTTCCAGTCGCTGGTTTTCTCCTGGTAATCGCCGCGCGCCGCCGAGCCGTACAGGACGACGCTGAGGAGCTTCGCCCCCGCCGCTTTGCCGGCCGCCTCCACGAACTTCCGGACTTCCGGGTTTTCCCGTGCCTCGATGCTCATTGCCTGCTCCCGCTAGAAGCCGCGCCCCGCGCCGCCGCCACCGAAACCTCCGCCGCCGAAGCCGCCAAACCCGCCGCTGCCGCCGAAACCACCGCCACCAAACCCACCGCCGCCCCAGCCGCCACGCCGGCCGCGGCCCTGCTGCGACATCAGCAGCCACCACAGAAGCGGGGAGATGCCGCCGCCACGACGACCGCCGCCCCGGGATCCCCGGGAAATGATCATGATCAAAATGATGAAGACGAAGACGACGAAGAGCATACCGAGAATGCCGCCCTGGCGCGAGCCCGAGCGGGCCGGCAGCTTCGGCAGCCCCGTCAGCTCGACCTGGTACTCGCGCGCCGTCTCCTGGCACAGTGCGGCGCTCCCCAGGTCGACCCCCTTCGACCAGTCGTTCTGCTTCAGGGAGGGGATGACATACTCATCCAGAATGCCACCCACCTTGCCGTCCGGAAGGAAGCCCTCCACCCCATAGCCCGTCGCGATGAAGACCCGCCGGTCCCCGGTCGAGAGCGCGAAGACGATGCCGCGGTCCTCGCCCTTCTTGCCGGCGCCCCATTCCTTGCCCACCCGCACCGCGAAATCGTCGATCGGCTCCCCTTGCAAGTTGGGGACGATGATGACGACGATGGCGACCCCGGTCTTCTGGAACAGCTCGGTGTGGCGCGCCTCCAGAGTCTGGACGGTGGTGGAGGAGAGCACTCCCGCCAAGTCATGGATGGAGCGGTCCTCGCGAGGCGGCAGCTTGATCTGGGCGTGGGAGGGGGAGGTCAGCGCCCAAAGCGCCAGCAGCGCAGCCGCAACGATCCGGAGTGGTCGCGCCATCGTCTCCCCACAGACTTCACGGAAGGCGCAATACCATACACGCTTTCCCGGGGAAGAGAAATCACGGGGAATACGGGGGACAGCCGGGGAGCCAATTAATAAGGAAGGCGGCCCGGTCGGCAGACGAGCGGGCTGCAGGCAAGGATTCGAGTAAGATAACCGTCTTTATGAGGAAGGGGCTCTCGCCCCTGGAGGTGCGATGGCCAGCGCAAGGCCCAGCCTGATCGGCGTGCTCGAAACGGTGCTCTACTTCACCGACGCAGCCAAGACCCGGCACTTCTATTCGGACATCATGGGAATGCGCTACATGGCGGGCGAGCCCGGCCGTAGCCTCTTCTACCGTGCGGG
>DASTZC010000070.1 GCA_035764505.1 Candidatus Polarisedimenticolia bacterium | reverse complement strand
CCGAGGCGGCCCGTCGCCGCCTGGCGCTGCTCGTCGACAAGTACCTCAACCGTTAGGAGCCTTCCTTGTCTATCCTGGTCGTCGGGTCGGTGGCGTTCGATTCGGTGCAGACCCCCACCGGCAGGGCGGAGAACGTCCTGGGCGGATCGGCCAGCTATTTCGCCGTCGCCGCCTCCTTCTTCGCGCCGGTCCACTTGGTGGCGGTGGTCGGCGAGGATTTCAGCGAAGAGCATGCGCGCATCTTCCGCGATCGCGACATCGACACCGCCGGGCTGGCGCGCGTGCCGGGGAAGACCTTCCGCTGGAGCGGGGTTTATGCCGACGACATCAACCAGAGGACGACGCTCGCGACCGAGCTGAACGTCTTCCAGGAATTCCAGCCGCAGCTTTCCGACAGGCTGCGCAAGGCGGAATACCTCTTCCTCGGCAACATCGATCCCGACCTGCAGCGCTCGGTGCTGGGCCAGATGAAAGGGCCCCGCTTGGTGGCCTGCGATACGATGAATTTCTGGATCGAGGGGAAGCGCGACTCGGTCAAGGAGATGCTGAAGGGGGTCAACGTCCTGGTGATCAACGACGAGGAGGCCCGCCAGCTGGCGCAGGAGCCCAATACCGTGCGGGCCGCCAGGAAGATCCTGGGATTCGGCCCGACCTCCCTGATCATCAAGCGGGGCGAGTACGGCGCCGCGCTGTACAGCAACCACTCCCACTTCGCGGTGCCCGCCTATCCGCTGATCGATCCGGTGGATCCCACCGGCGCCGGCGATTCGTTCGCCGGAGGCTTCATGGGACACCTGGCGCGCCAGGGATCGCTGGACGAGGCGACGATTCGCCAGGCGCTCGTGGTGGGCAGCGTGATGGCCTCGTTCTGCGTCGAGGACTTCAGCCTGCGGCGTCTCGCGGCGCTGCGTCCCGAGCAGATCCGCACCCGATTGAAGGAATTCCACCGCATGACCCAATACGCGGATCCGACGTAGTCAAGTGCCCTTCTGGCTCCTTCTCGTCGCCACGCCGCTCGTCTCCGCCGCCGGCTATTTTCTTCATCTTGTCTGGCTCCTCCCCCTCCTCCAGGTGCTGCCCGCCTATCCCGTCATGGTGCTCGATCTCAGGCGCGGCAGGATCGCCGCGGCCGTGGGGCACATGCTCGCCTGGGCGGTGCTGCTGGCGCTGACGGTGGGGACGCTGGCTTATTTCGCTCCCGGCACCGGCGAGACCTCGATCCTCCACGGGGCGGCCTACCGCGACGAGATGCTCGGCTGGGTCCGCACCGGCGTCGGGAAGGAGAGCTCGCCGGCGAGGTTTCTTCCGGAGCATGCGCTGCACTTGGGGGCTTTCGTGGTCCTGGCGCTGGCCTCGGGCGGCTTTCTGGCGCTGCTCCTGGGAGCGGTGCTGATGAACTACATGAGCTTCTACGTCGGCAGCCTCCTGGCGATCGCGCAAACCCCGTCCACGGTCCTCCTGTTCGGCTGGCCGCCCTGGGCCATGCTGCGCGTGATCGGCTTCGTCATCCTGGGAGTGGTCCTCGCGATTCCGCTGCTGCGGCGGCTGGCGGCGCTCCCGCAAGCTCGCGGAAACCCGCGCCTCTGGATCGCCGTCGCGGTCGTATGCATTCTCCTCGATGCCCTTTTGAAGACCCTGCTCGCACCACGCTGGAGCGTCGTCCTGCGTGGCGCCCTTTTTCCTCTGACCGGGTTTTGACCGCGTCTTCGCGCTTGGCCTAGAATCGCGCACCGGCGAGACGCGAAGCGGCCGGAAACGGAGAAAGATTCGTCGATGCGACGCACAGCCCGGGGGACAGCCGACATCCAATCCAGCGGTCTGCGGATCGGCATCGTGATGAGCGATTACCATGCGGAACTCGGCGAAGCGCTCCTGGAAGGGGCCGTCGACCGGCTGAAGCGATCGGGACTCACCCCGCTGCGCGTGGCGCGCGTCCCGGGGGCCTTCGAGATTCCGCAGGCCATCGCACGCATCCTGGATCGCTCGGAGGATCGCCCGGACGGCATGATCGCGCTGGGAGTCCTGGTACGCGGCGAGACGCTGCATTTCGAGATACTGGCCCGTGAAGTCTGCTCCCGCCTGCAGGCAATCGGCGTCGCCACCGGAGTGCCGATCGGCTTCGGGGTCCTGACGGTCGACTCCGATCGCCAGGCCCGCGATCGCGCCGGAAGGAACCGTTCCAACAAAGGCTGGGAAGCAGCCGAGGCGACCCTGAGGATGGCGGCGCTGTACCGGGACCTCGAATCCGGCACGGCCGCGCCGGCAGGCAGGGGCCGGAGGCGGAGTCAACGTGGGTGAGCGGCGCAAAGGCCGGGAATTCGCGCTCCAGATGCTCTACCAGATCGAGGTAGGGGGGAGCCGCGAAGAATCCCTGGCCACCTTCTGGGAAGGAAAGGACCCAAATCCCGAGACCCGGGACTTCGCCGAGGGCCTGGTGCGCGGAACGCTGGTCCATCTGGAGGAGATAGACGCCTTGCTGCGGCAGAACCTGGAGCACTGGCGGCTGGCGCGAATCGCCGCGGTCGACCGGAACGTGCTGCGCCTGGCCGTCTTCGAGCTCCTGCACCAGCCGCAGACCCCGCAGCCGGTCATCATCGATGAAGCCATCGAGCTGGCGAAATGTTTCGGGGGCGACGAATCGGGAGAATTCGTCAACGGAGTGCTCGACGGATTACGAAAACGGCTCGACCCCGCACCTTCCGAAGCTGCTCCCCCCTCCGATTAAGCCTTTCATTTCAGGCACTTGCTTCGTGATTGTCGGGTCTTGAGCCCGCCCACCGCCCCTTCTCGCCGTGAACTATCTCCTTTTCCCGGAATGGATTGGCAATCCCGTGATTCGTTCCTATATTTCCTCCGTCGTGCCCCCCGCCGGGGGTGCCGCATTCCGGAGGAGCGAACCCTTGAGTCTCGTGGGAAGCCTCAAAGACCTCCCTTTCTCCGATATTCTCCAGATCCTCTGTCTCAGCCGCCGCTCGGGCATTCTCTACCTCGGCCAGGAGGACTCCCTGGCGATCCTTCGCTTCAAGGGAGGACTGCTCCACGGCATCGATCTGCCGGGCGAGGAATCGCCCCTGATCCGCGGCATCCGCCGCGAGCGGCTGGTTCCCGACGATGTCCTGGTTCAGGCAATCCGCGAGTGCCGGAGGGCCACCGATTCGTTGCTGCAGATCCTGGCGGCGAAGACCTACCTCGATCCGGAGCAGGTGCGCAGAGTGGTGGTCGGCGAGGTGCGCGCGGTGATCCGCCGGCTCCTGACCTGGAGGGAAGGGGAGTTCCGCTTCGAGATCGACGGCACCAAAGAGGCGGGCGGCGTGGCGCGCGATGAATCGCGGCGCGGATACGGCAAGGCCTCGACCGAAGGGACGCTCCTGCGAATACCGGAAGGGCTGGATCCGCGCGAGATACTCCTCGAGGAGATGCAGGCGAGGGGCAGCGAGTCGGTGCACCATTTCTTCCTGCCCGACCTGGGCTCGTGCGGCATCCCCGCGACCGACGGCGGCAGGGAGCCCGAGACGCCGGACACCCCCGAGACGCTGAAAGGCGACGGGACCCTGGCGGTCGTTCTGGTGGACGAAAGAACGGTCTATCGCGAGCTTCTGGGCGGGACCTGGCGCCGTGAAGGATTCCGGGTCGAGACTTTCACCTCGCCCGAGGCGGGATACCAGAGATTCGCGCTGCTGTCCGAGGCCGGCGCTCCCGTCTCGCTGGTCACCGACCTGGTGGTCCCCGAAACCGGCGGCTCGGGCTTTGCCGGCGGGCTGGAGCTGCTGATACGGGCGCGCCAGGAGTTTCCCGGAGCGCGCGTGATCCTGATGTCGGAAGGAGTCGACCCCACGGTCGAGGAGGCGGCCCGCTCGCTCGGGGTGCGCGCCATCCTGCAGAAGCCGACGGTGCTTCCCGCCGACGGCGATTCGCTGCGCGAGACGGTGGAGGGGCTCGCCCGGACCGGGGCGCGCATCCTGCGCGATGAGAATGCCGAGCTGGCCGCCGCTCCGGAGGAGGAGCGCTCCGAGACGATCCGCGTGGTGGATCAGCTGTCGCTGCTGGGGGCCCTGCTCGGCGAGTTGCGCCGCCCGGGCAGCGAAATGGAGATCCCGCTTTTGGTGCTGCGTCTCGCCTCCGAGTATTTCGAGCGCGGCGTCCTCCTGGAAGTCGGAAATGGAGAGGTCCGAGGGCTGGGGGGCTTCGGCGGAGGCCGCGATGTCGCGGCGTCCAACGGCCGTTTTCGCCGGTTGGCGCTGCCGCTGGTGCCCGGGACCCACCTGATGGAGGCGGTCGCCGCCAAAACCTCCGTCCGCGGCCCGCTCGATCATCCCGAGGAGAAAAAGCTCCTGGAGCAGCTGGGCGGACCTTCGGGCGACGGCCTCCTTCTGCCGCTGATGAGCCAGGACCAGGTGGTGGCGGTCCTGTATGGCGACAACGGGCAGAGCGACTCACCCGTCGGCGACACGCGCGGGCTGGAGATCTTTCTCGGCGAGGTGGGAATCGCGCTCGAGCAATTCCTCCACAGACCGGCGGAAGCGGAGGCGCAGAGGAAGTTCGCGTGAACCTGGAGTGCCCCGGCTGCCGGGCCCGCTACCGTCTCGACGATGCGAAGGTCCCCGGGGAAACGGCCCGCCTCAGCTGCCCCAAGTGCCGCGCCGTCTTCATCGCCCGTAAGAGCTCACCCTCCGGTCCCGCGCGGATGCCCCAGGGAGCGCCAAAGACCCCGGCGACGACTCTGACGGCCCTGCTGGCGGACGAGCCGCGCGAATTCCGTGACTTCACCGCCGGGCTCCTGAGGGAAGGGGGCTTCGAGGTCGGCATCACCGACAACGGCGAAGAAGCGCTCCTCCTGGCGGGAAGCCACCGCTTCGACCTGATCCTCCTCAGCGTCTACCTGCGGCGCCTGCTCGGTATCAACGTATGTGAGCGGCTGAAGAGCGACCCGGATCTGCGCTCCACTCCCGTCATCCTGATCGGCGCCATGGCCCGGCAGGAGCCGGGAGGACTGCCGCGCGGGCTGTATGGGGCCGATGACATCATTCCCACCAGCCTGGGCCCGGGCGAGATGAAGCGGAAGATCCGGGAGTGGGTCCCTGCAGCCTGCTTCGCGGAGGAGCCGGGACCCGCGGCCCTCTCACCCGTCGTCGCCGTCCATTCCGCCGCCTCTCCCGCCAGCGCCGAGGAGATGGAAATCCGCCGGCTGGCGCGCATCATGGTCTCCGACATCCAGATGTACCATCCGGAGAAATTCAGCCGCGCCCTGCGCGAAGGGACCTTCTTCGAATCCTTCGGCGAAGAGCTCGGAAAGGGACGTGAAATCGTCGACCAGCGCTTTGCCCGGGTCGCGAACCGTGCCCAGCTGATGGCCTCCGCGCTGCGCGACACGCTGGAGGAAATCCGTCCCGACCCCGTCCATCGGCGCGCCTCGGCCTCCTGATTCCGCAATCTCCCCGAAACCAGGATCCCGCTCCATCCCGGCTACTGCGCCTCCGGGTGTTGCGTATCGGAAATCACGTTAACATGTGCCGAGCCGCCCGGATTGCAGGCGCCGCGGCCCATGGCCGCTCCACCACGAAGCGCCGCGTACCCCTGTGGCTACGCAAGCGAGACGCAACGCCGCAAGCCGGGATGGATCGACGGCCGAATGTAACGGGATTACCGATACGCGACACCAGGGAGGCGTCTTGAAATCGTCCCGCTACGTGCACGGCACCTCGCGCCCGGAGCAGCACCGGCTCGCTCTCCTGAACGATCTGCTGAATGCGAACTCCCTGGAGGCCCTGGCGCTGCGGCGCGGCCAGCGGGCTCTGGAGGTGGGCAGCGGGCTGGGACATTTCGCGCGGGCCATGGCGCTCGCGGTGGGACCGCGCGGCAAGGTGGTGGGGGTGGAAAAGAGCGCGCGGCAAATCCGCGCGGCGCAGCGCCTTCCCGGGAGCCGCGGCCCGAGGCTTGAGTTCCGCTCCGGGGACGCGCGCGCGCTGCCCCTGACGCCCTCCGAATGGGGGAGCTTCGACGTGGTGCATGCCCGCTTCCTGCTCGAGCACCTGCCGGACCCGCTGGCCGCGGTGCGGGAGATGGTCCGGGCGGTACGCCCCGGAGGACGTATCGTCCTCGAGGACGACGACCACGATCTGCTTCGCCTGCATCCCGAGCCGGCCGGGTTCCGCCGCCTGTGGCGCGCTTACGTGCGTGCCTTCGCGGCGACCGGCAACGACCCGTTCATCGGCCGGAAGCTGCCTGCCCTCCTGCTGGCGGCGGGCGCCGAGTCGACCCGTTGCACCTGGCTGTTCTTCGGCAGCTGCTCTCCCGCCCCGCAGTTTCCCGGCTTCCACCGGAACCTCATGGGAGTGATTGTCGGAGCGCGGCGGCAGCTCGTGAAAACCGGCGGGCTCTCGCCGGCTGAGCTCGCGAAATCGCTCGCCGCGCTGCGCCTCTGGGCGGCGCTGCCGGGCGCCTCGATCTGGTATTCGGTCTGCTGGGCCGAGGCCCGCCGTCCTCGTTGACAGCCCCGATCAGGGGTGCTAATTTTCGCGTTCCTGTCCACCGCCCTCACCCCTCCAGCACCGGAGCTTCCGTGAGCGAATTCGATTTCACCTCCATCGAGGCCAAGTGGCAGCAACGCTGGGAGGAGGAGCGCGCCTTCGCCGTCGACAACCGCCCCGATCCGGAGCGGCCCGGCTTCTACTGCCTGGAGATGCTGCCGTATCCCTCCGGCCGGCTGCACATGGGGCACGTGCGCAACTACACGATTGGCGACGCCGTGGCGCGCTTCAAGATCGCGCGCGGCTTCAAGGTGCTGCATCCGATGGGATGGGACTCGTTCGGGCTGCCGGCGGAGAATGCCGCCATCCAGCGCAAGATCCACCCGCGCGTCTGGACCGAGGACAACATCGCCCAGATGCGCCAGCAGCTCAAGCGGATGGGCTACTCCTACGACTGGGATCGCGAGATCGCCGCGCACCGCAGCGACTACTACCGCTGGAACCAGTGGTTCTTCCTCAAGATGTTCGAGCGCGACCTGGCCTACCGGGCGCACCGCTGGGTGAACTGGTGCGCCACCTGCCAGACCGTGCTGGCCAACGAGCAGGTCGAAGGGGGAGTCTGCTGGCGCTGCGGCTCGCCGGTGACGCGCAAGTCGCTGGAGCAGTGGTTCCTGCGCATCACCTCCTATGCCGCGGAGCTGGACGACTGGCTGCCCAAGCTGACCGGCTGGTCGGAGCGGGTCCGCCAGATGCAGAAGAACTGGATCGGCCGCAGCGAGGGCGCCCTGGTGCGCTTCCCGCTTCCCGATCTCAAGGAAGACCTCGAGATCTTCACCACCCGTCTGGACACGATCTACGGGGCCACGTTCTGCGTCCTGGCGCCGGAGCACCCGGCGGTGGAGCGCCTGGCGGCGGGAACGCCGCAGGAAGGGACGGTGCGCGAGTTCGTGACGCGCATGCAGGCGCGCGACGTGGTCCACCAGGACGCCCAGATGGGAGGCGAGAAGGAGGGGGTCTACGCCGGACGCGACGCGCTGAACCCGTTCACCGGCGCGCGCATCCCCGTCTGGGTGGGGAACTTCGTCCTGATGGAGTACGGCACCGGAGCCATCATGGCGGTTCCGGGCAACGACGCCCGCGATCACGAATTCGCGCGCCGCTATCATCTGCCGATCCGGCCGGTAGTGCGCCCCGAGGATCCCTCCGCCATCCCGCCTGAAGAGGGGGCTTACACCGCGACCGGCGTTCTGATCGACTCCGGCCCCTACACCGGCATGCGCAGCGCCGAGGCGATCGAGGCGATGCTGCGCGCCGGCCAAGAGAAGGGGATCGCGCGGCGCACCACCAGCTTCAGGATCCGGGACTGGGGCGTCTCGCGACAGCGCTACTGGGGGACGCCGATTCCCATGATCCACTGCGAGGCGTGCGGCATCGTGCCGGTGCCTTACGAAGATCTTCCCGTCCTGCTTCCGGAGGAGGTCCGGTTGAGCGGGGAAGGGGGCTCGCCGCTCGCTTCGGTCGAGAGCTTCCTGCACGTCCCCTGTCCGCGATGCCGGCGGCCGGCGCGGCGCGAGACCGATACGATGGACACGTTCGTCGATTCGTCCTGGTACTTCCTGCGCTTCGCCGATCCGCGGAACGCCGAGCTGCCGTTCGATCCGGCGGCGGCTGCCTACTGGATGCCGGTCGATTTCTACAGCGGCGGGGTCGAGCACGCGATCCTGCATCTGATCTACTCGCGCTTCTT
>DASTZC010000069.1 GCA_035764505.1 Candidatus Polarisedimenticolia bacterium | reverse complement strand
CTCCTGGGTGCGCTGGCTGACGCTGTACATCAGGACGCCGTAAATCCCCATCGCCGCCAGGACGACCGCCAGAAAGCCGAAGATGGCCAGCAGCCCCGCCGCCATGCGCGCCGCCCACAGAGCCTGGCCCATGCGCTCGCGCACCGTGCCGACGTTGGTCAGCGGCAGGTTGCGCTCCAGCCCCTGAACCTGCGGGCGCAGCAATCCGAGGACCTTGTCGGGATCGCCGCTGGTGCGCGCGAACAGGGTACGGGCCGATTCATAGTGCTGATCCAGCGGCAGGTAGAGCATCGGCATCGGGTCCTCGCCCAGGGTGATGTACTTGGCGTCGCGCGCCACACCGACCACCTCGTGCCAGACCATCTCGCCGTGGAAGTGGAAGCGCTTCCCCAGCACGTCCTCCCCCGGCCAGAACTTCTTCGCCATCGTCTCGTTGATGATGGCGACCATCGGCGCGCCTTCCCGATCCACGGAGCCGAAATCACGGCCGCGCAGGATCGGGATGCCGGCGGTCTTCAGGTGCCCCGGCGAAATCGTGTCGAGCATCACCAGGATGCCGCTGCGGTCGGGGGAGCCATCCATCCCCTCCGGAAAGACCGAGCGCATGAACCCGCCGTTGAAGGGCGGGTTGGTGGCGAGGCTGATCCCCTCGACGCCGGGGACGGCGGCGCCGCGCTCCAGGATCCGCCGGTAGTACTCCTCGCCGCGCGGCTGCTCATAGCCTTGACCGGCGACGTCCATCGACATGACGACCAGCTTCTCGGCATCGAACCCGGGATCGATCTGCTGCGCCGCATAAAGGCTGCGCAGGAAGAGTCCCGAGCCAATCAAAGCCACCAGCGACAGGGCGACCTGGCCCATGACGAGAAGATTGCGGGCGCTGAAGCGGCGGATGTGATGCCCCGCCAGCGTGGTGCGCTCCTTGAGGTCGAGCGCCAGATCGGGACGCGAGCAGCGGATCGCCGGCGCGAGCCCGAACAGCACCCCCGTCGCGATCGACAGCACGAGGGTGAACAGGAGGACGCGGCCGTCGAGCGCCAGGTTGAGATCGTTCTCTCCGATGAACGGCGGACGGAAGCGCCACAGGATATCGCGTCCCCAGGCCGCCAGCGCCAGTCCCGCGGCCCCGCCCAGCAGCGACAGCATCAAGCTCTCGGTCAGGAGCTGGCGGACCAGCCGCCAGCGCCCCGCTCCCAGCGACAGGCGGATCGCCACTTCCTTGCGGCGCACCGAGGCGCGGGCCAGCAGGAGGTTGGCGAGGTTCGCGCTGGCGATCAGCAGCACCAGTCCGACCACCGTCATCAGCAATCCGCCGGCATCCAGGAACAATCCGCGCTGGTTCGGGTCGATGATCGATTGCGCCAGCGGCACGATGTTGATGCTCCGCTTGGTGTTGTCGTCCGGGTATTCCTTCTCCAGCCGCGTGGCAATCGCCTTCATCGAGGCGGTCGCCTGCTCCACCGTCACTCCCGGCTTCAGGCGCCCGAGGACGTTGAAGAGAAGCGCACGGCGGCTCTCGTACCAGTCGACGCGCGGCAGGAAGTCGGCGTACTGCGACATCGGGATCCAGAGATCCGGTCCGCCGAAAACTCCGGTCCCCTTGAAGCCGGGCGGTGCGATGCCCACCACCGTGTAGGTCTTGCCGCTCAGGGTGAGCGTCTTGCCCACCAGGGTGGCATCGGAGCCGAAGCGGCGCTTCCAGAAGCCGTGGCTCAAGACGGCGACGGGATGGCCGCCCGGGGTGCCGTCCTCCTCGGGGAGGAAGCCGCGCCCGGTGGCGAAGTGCACTCCGAGGGCGTCGAAATAATTACCCGTCGCCAGCATGGCGAAGGCAACCTCCGGGTCGCCCTTGCCGGCGGTGACGCTGGCGCCCACCCCGGAGGTGCCGATCAGATCCGAGAAGGCATCGCACTGCTCGCGATAGTCGCGGTAGTTGGGATTCGACATCGGCATGAAGTCGAGGAACCGGCCGGTGTTCTTGGAATCGGTGGTGAAGACCGACACCAGGCTCCCCAGGTCCTTCACCGGCAGCGGCTGGAGGAAGACGGCGTTCAGGAGCGTGAAGATCGTGGTGTTCGCCCCGATTCCGAGCGCCAGGGAGAGGACCCCGACTGCCGTGAATCCGGGGCTCTTGCGCAGCATGCGCAAGCCGTACCGGACGTCCTGGAGCAGTGTGTTCATCGAGCCCTCAATCGCATCGCAGCGAGACGAGCGGATCCACCCGCGCGGCCCGGCGGGCGGGGAAATAACAGGCCAACAGCGCTATCGCCAGGAAGAAGACGCAGGCGAGGACATAGATCCGGGGATCGGTGGCGGTAACGCCGAACAGCAGACCCGACAACAGCCGGCTCAGCGCCAGCGCTCCCCCCATGCCGAGGAGAAGTCCTGCGCCGGTCAGCAGCAGGCCCCGTCCGACGACGGAGCGCAGGATGTTGCGCGGCCCCGCCCCCAGCGCCATGCGCACGCCGATTTCACGCGTGCGCCGCACCACCGAATAGGAAATCACGCCGTAAACGCCGATGACCGCCAGGAGCAGACCGGTCCCGCCGAGAATCGACAGGAGCAGCGTCCGGAAGCGCGGCGACGCGACCGAGTCGGAGATGTTCTCCTGCATGGTGCGGATTACCGGAATGGGCATATCCGGATCGAGCGACTTGAACGTAGCGCGCAACGCGGTCGCGAGCGCCTGTTCGTCGCCGCGGGCCCGCACCACCAGATAAGTGGAGCCCCAGGCGACTTGTCCGGCCGGCTCGTAATCGGCCGGGAAAGGCTCCGCATCGAGCCCCACGAACTTTACGTCGGCCGCGACGCCGACGATCTCCAGGACCGGGGCCTTGGGACGCTCCGGCCCGCCGATCTTTATATGCTGGCCGATTGGATCGACATCCTTGAAATAGCGGCGCGCCAGCGTCTCGTTGATGATCGTCACCCAGGGCGTCCCCTGGCGATCGGCCGGCGTGAAGTCCCGGCCGTGGAGGATCGGGACCCCCAGGGCGCGGAAGTAATCGGGGCTGACGGCGAGCCAGGCCGCCAGCGGCGGCGCCGCCAATTCCGTTCCCGGGATCGTGAAGTTGTCGCTGACGGTCAGCTGGTGCGGCGGAAGACTGGTGCCGGTTCCCGCGGCTTCGACTCCCTGCAGGCCGCGCACCTCTTCCAGCATGCGGTCCCAGAAGGCGTTGATCTTGGGATCGGTGTCGTAGCGGGCCCCGGACAGCTCGAGCGCCACCGTGCGGATTTTCGCCGGCTCGAAGCCGGGGCTGGTCGACTGCAGCTTGATGAAGCTGGTCAGCATGAGGGCGGCGCCCACCAGGAGCATGGCCGCCAGCGCCACCTCCGCCACCACGAACGCGCTCCAGGTCCGCTGCGAAGCCCGATCCTCACCCGTGCGCGCCCCCTGCTTGAGGGCGGTATTGAGATCGGAGCGCAGGGTGCGCAGCCCAGGAGCCAGGCTGACGAGGATCCCGCAGGCCAGCGCCGTGAGGCCGGTGAAGATCAACACGCGTCCGTCGATCCCGACTTCCTGGAGGCGCGGAAGGCTCTCCGGGCTCATCCTCACCAGCCAGTCGGTCCCCCATCGCGCCAGCAGCAGCCCCCCGGCTCCGCCGAGCGCCGCAAGGAGCAGCCCTTCCGTCAGCAGCTGCCGAAGGATGCGGCCGCGGCCGGCTCCCAGCGCGGCGCGCACCGCGATCTCGCGCTCGCGGGCGGCCGAGCGGGCCAGCAGCAGGTTGGCGACGTTCGCCGCGGCGATCAACAGAACGAAGACGACCGCTCCCTGCAGCAGCAGGAGCGCGCGGCGGACCTCGGAGACCATGCTCTCCTTGAGCGGCGCGGCAGTGTAGGTGACCTTGCCGTTCTCGAGCGGGTGCTCGCGCGCGACCTGTGCGCCAATCTGGTTCGACTCGGCCGCCGCCTGCTTGGGCGTGATCCCTGCTTTCAAACGTCCAACCACCCAGAGGTAATAAGGGCCGCGCCCCCCCTGCGGCAGCTCGTTGATCATCAGCGACCAGATCTGGACGGTTCCGCGCAGCGATTGCGCGTCCTGCAGCGGGAACTCGAAGCCGGCGGGCATGACTCCCGCGACCAGCCTCGGCGAGCCGTTCACCATGATGGTCTGGCCGACCAGGCTCTTCGAGGAGGCGAAGCGGCGCTCCCAGAGCTGCCGGCTGAGCACCACGCGCCGCGGCGCGCCGGGTGCGTCCTCTCCAGGCGCGAAGCCGCTCCCCAAAATCGGACTCACTCCCAGCGCCTGGAAGAACTCATGCGTCACTGCCGCTCCGCGCACTTTTTCCGGCTCTCCCGATCCGGTCAGGATGAAGGTATTGTCGGTATAGGCTGCGGCGGCCTCGAAGGCCTTCGTCCCGGAGCGCCAGTCATTGAAGTCGGCAAGGCCCAGCGGGCGCCGTCCCGGGTACCCCTTGTCGCTCATCCAGAGGGACATCAGCCGGTCGGGCTGCGGATAGGGAAGCGGGCGCAGGAGAATGCCGCTGACCACGCTGAACAGCGCCGTGTTCGCGCCGATCCCCAGGGCCAGGGTGACGACGGCGGCGGCCGCGAAGCCGGGGCTGCGCAGCAGCAGCCTTACTCCATAACGCAAATCCTGCAGGAAGTTGCTCATGCGATCTCTCCCATCGATGGCTTCGCCTTATTCATGGCGCAAGGCCGTGAGCGGGTCGACGGCCGCCGCCCGGCGGGCCGGAAAGTAGCAGGCCAGCAGACCGATTCCCGCGAGCAGCAGCGGGATGCCGGCGAAAGTCCAGGGATCGGTTGCGCCGACGCCGAAGAGGAGGCCGGACAACAGCCGCGTCAGGGGCAGCGCCGCCAGCAGTCCCGCGAGCACGCCGATTCCCACCGGCTGCAGCCCCTGGCCGATCACCAGGCGCAGCACGTCGCGCCGCCGCGCTCCCAGCGCCATGCGGATGCCGATCTCGTGCGTCCGCTGCGTCACCGAGTAGGCGATCACGCCGTAGATGCCGAGGGCCGCGAGGAACAGCGCCAGCGCCGCGAAGGCTCCGAACAGCGTGGTGGAGAAGCGGCGCGGCCCGACCGATTCGGAGGCCACCTCATCCATGGTGCGCAGGCTCGAGATCGGCTGGTTCGGATCGATCGCATGGACCTGCGCCCGCACGGCGCCGGAGAGCTGCAGCGGATCCTTGTTCCTGGCGCGCACGACGAGGGTCATGCCGGGATCGATCGCCTGGCGGTAGGGAACGTAGACCGTGGGGAAAAGCGGCAGGTCCAGTCCGTCATGACGCACGTCCTTGACCACTCCGACCACCTCCTGCAGTCCCTCCATCTTCCAGTTCATGCCGATGCGCTTGCCAATCGGGTCTTCCCCGGGGAAGAACTTGCGCGCCAGCGTCTCGTTGATCAGGGCAACCTGGGGAGCTGACGCGTCGTCGTGCTCGGTGAAGCCTCTCCCCTTCAGGATCGGGATTCCCATCGCCCGAAAGTAATCGGGGCTGACGAGCCGATCGTCGGCAAGCGGCGGCTCGTTATCGGGAAAGGTCTTTCCTTCGATGAGAAGGCCGCTGTTGGTGTTGTCGCCGCCCAGGGGCAGATGGCTGACGATTCCCGCCGCCTCCACGTCCGGCAGAGCGCCGACCTTCTCCACGAGCTGCGCGTAGAAGGCCGTCTGTCGGGCGGTGTCGGAATAGGAAGCGTTGGGCAGCGCCAGGGTCGCGGTCAGGACGCGCGAGCCGTCGAATCCCCGATCGTCCCCCGTCACCCTCAGGAAGCTTCGCACCAGCAGCCCCGCTCCGATCAGCAGAACCAGGGAGATGGCCACTTCCCCGACCACCAGCAGGGCGCGCAGGCGCTGGCGCGGCGCGCCGCCTCCGGCTCTCCCGCCTTCCTTGAGGCTGTCGTTTTGATCGGCGGAGCCGGCCTGCAGCGCCGGGGCGAGTCCGAACAGGAGGCCGGTCAGCAGCGAGACCATGGCGGTGAAGCCGAGCACCCAGCCGTCGATGCGGATCTCGTTCAGCCGCGGCAGCGCCGCCGGGGCAGAGGCCACCAGGAGGTCGACGCCCCACGCGGCCATCCCCAGGCCCAGGCAGCCCCCGAGCGAGGCGAGCAGGACCGACTCCGTCAGGAACTGGCGCACCAGACGGGCGCGGCTGGCGCCGACCGCCATGCGAATGGCGATCTCCTTCCGTCGCCCGGCGCCGCGCGCCAGCAGCAGATTCGCGATGTTGGCGCAGGCGATCAGCAGGACCATGCCGACCGCGCCGAAGAGGATCAGCAGCGCCGGCCGCGTGTCGGAGACGAAGTAATCTTGAAGGGGGGTGATGGCGATCCCGTGCTTGGTCACCCCCTCGCTCCGCAGCGCCTTCGTGACCGTCTCCAGCTCGGTGCGCGCCTGCGCCATATCGGGCCCGGAGCGCAGGCGTCCCACGACCGTGATGAAGTGCAGGCCGCGCACGGCCCATTCGCTCTTCACGCGCAGCGGGATCACGACGTCGGGATGTCCGCCGAAGGGGAAGGCATCCGGCAGGATGCCGATGACGCTGAAGGGATCGCCTGCCAGGAGGATCTTCTTGCCGATCATCTCGGGAGAGCCGCCGAAGCGCCGGTGCCAGAGGCCACGGCTGATCAGCGCCACCCGCTCGGCATCAGGGCTCTCCTCCTCCGGACGGAAGTCCCTTCCGAGGGGCGGATGCTCTCCGAGCATCGAGAGCATGCTCGTGCTCATGCGCACCGCGCTCAGCTGCTCCGGCTCCCCCGCGCCGGTCAGGGGGAAGGTGGTGTTGAAATAAGCCGCCAGATCCTGGAAAGTCTTGGCTCGCTCTTTCCAGTCGAGAAACTCGGGGTACGAGGCCGGGGCTTCTCCGGCGACGGGCTGCACGTCGCGCACCAGGACGAGCCGCGCCGGCTCTTTCACCGGCAGCGGCCGCAGGAGCAGCGCGTTCACGGCGCTGAAGATGGCGGAATTCGCGCCAATTCCCAGGGCCAGGGTGAGCACCGCCACGGCCGTGAAGGCCGGCTCCTTGCGCAGATAGCGCAGAGCAAAGCGAATATCCCGGATCAGAGCGCCCATTTTCTTTCTCCTATTCGTACCGCAGGGCGGTCCATGGATCGACTCTCGCCGCGCGCCGCGCCGGCACGTAGGAGGCGAGCAGTGCCACGGCCGCCAGGAGCAGCGACACTCCCGCGAAAGTGACGGGATCGCGCGCGCCGACGCCAAACAGGAGACCGGACAGCACCCGCGTCACCGCGAGGGCCGCCACGATTCCGATGGAGATTCCGGCGGCTACGGAGACGATCCCCTGGCGCAGGACGAGCCACTCCACGTCGGTGCCGCGCGCCCCCAGGGACATCCGGATGCCGATCTCGCGGGTGCGCTGGGCTACGGAGCTGGCGATCACGGCGTAGATGCCGAGCGACGCGAGAAGGAGGGCCACCGCGGCGAACAGGCTGACCAGTCCGGAGCGGAACCTCGGCTGTGCCAGCGCGTCCTCCAGGTAGCTGCGCTCGGTGCGCGGGGCGAAGATCGGCTGATCGGGATCCAGCGCGGCGATCTCGCGGCGCACCAGCGGCAGCAGCGAGGTCTCCGCGCCGCGCCCGCGCACGACCAGGAAAAGGGCCCGATCGGCCTGGCGCTCCTGCGACAGGTAGACCATCATGCGCGGCTCCTGATCCAGCGAGGCGTCCTTGACGCCGCCGACGACCCCCACCACGGTGAGCCATCGGGCGTTCTCGTAAGAGTCGGAGAAGGTGATCCGCTTCTCCAGCGGATCCTCCCCCGGCCAGAGGCGGCGCGCCGTCGAGGCATCGACGATCACGGCGCGCGGAGCGTCGGCGCCGTCCTGCCGCGTGAAGTCGCGGCCCCGCTGCAGCGGGATCCCGAGCGTGGCGAAGTATCCCGGAGAGACGCTGCGGATCGAGGCGAGGGGCAGCGTCTCTCCGGGTCTGGGGGGGTGGTCAGCCGTGAAAAAGGAAGCGGTCCAGTTTCCCTGGGCGAAGGGGACGAGGGATGCGAGAGCGGCCCGTCGCACCCCGGGCAGGCGCTCGACCCTGTCCACGAGGTCGTGGAAGAAGGCGAGGGTCTGCACCGGCTCGGGGTACTTCGATTTGGGCAAGGAGATGTGCATCGTGAGGAGGTCTTTTGAATCGAATCCGGGATCGACCCGCTGCAGCCCGTCGAAGCTGCGCAGCATCAGCCCGGCGGCGATCAGCAGAACCAGGGCGAGCGACACCTGCGAGACGACCAGGCCCTGGCGCAGCCGGCGCGACAGTCCTCCGCCCGCCAGCGCCCTGGCCCCTTCCTTGAGCGATTCCAGCGTCCCGGCCGCCGAGATCTGCAGCGCCGGGGCGAGTCCGGAAAGGAGTCCTGCCAGGATCGAGACCGCGGCGGTGAAGGCCAGGACGCGGCCGTCCAGGCTCACCTCCTCCAGGCGTGGCAGGTTGGCCGGGCGCGCCGCCATCAGCAGATCCACGCCCCACGTGGCCAGCAGAGTGCCGATCCCGCCGCCCACGAGCGCCAGCGTCAGGCTTTCGGTCAGGAGGAGACGGAGAATACGCCAGCGCCCCGCCCCCAGCGCCACGCGCACGGCGATCTCCTTCTGCCGCGTGGCGGAGCGCGCCAGCATCAGGTTGGAGACATTGGCGCAGGCAATCAGCAGGACGCAGGCGACGGCGCCGAGGAGGACCCACAGCGCCCGCCCGGCGTCGCCCACCACGTTCTCCTTCAACGGCACGACCACGGCGCCCCATCCGGCTCCGGAGAAGTAATCGCGCGCCTCCTTGGGCGCCTCGGAGAGGATCGACGCGGTGATCCGATCCATGTCCGATTGCGCCTGGTCCAGCGTGACTCCCGGCTTCAGACGCGCGATGGCGCCGTCCAGGTACTCGTTGCCCCGCTGCGAGACGGCGGTATCCTCCGCGGAGAGGGAGAGAGGAACCCAGATCTCGGTACGCGCTTCGGGGAAGGCAAAGCGCTCCGGCATGATCCCGACGACGGTGTGCGGCTTGCCGTTCAGCGTGATGGAGCGCCCCACCAGCGCCGCATCGGCGCCGAAGCGGCGCTTCCACAAGCCGGCGCTGAGGATGGCCACGCCGGCGCCGCCGGGACGGTCCTCCTCGGGGAGGAAGAAGCGGCCCGCCACAGGAGCCACACCGAGCACCGGGAAGAAGCCTTCCGACACCCGGATCGCCTGCAGGCGCTCCGGCTCGCCACCGCCGGTGAGATTCAATCCGGCGTCGGTGTAGACGCCGAGGCGCTCGAAGACCGTGTTGCGGTCGCGCCGGTCGACGAAATCGGGGCCCGACAGCGCGGCGCGCTCCAGCCCCATCTTCGGATACTTGTTCCAGACCATCACCAGGCGCTCGGGCTGCGAATAAGGCAGCGGCCGGATCAGGACGGCGTTCACGACGGTGAAGATGGCCGTGTTGGCGCCGATTCCCAATCCGAGGGTCAGCATCGCGGCGAGCGCGAAGCCCGGGCGCTGGCGCAGCCAGCGGAACGCGAAGCGCAGATCCTGCAGGAACCCCGACATATTCGTTCCCGTCACTTTCCCGTGCAGAGAGACCACCTCGGACCGCCCGGCTCCCTACCAACCGGGCGGCCCGAGCCGATCAGACGTCGTCACCCTTCGACGACTCGATCGATATGGGTCCGTTCTCGGTTGTAGCCTTCAGGGCCGGCTCGGCCCCGCCGAACTGGACGCGACGGTGGTCGTCGTCCCAGGTCTTCCGCGCCTTCTCGCACTGCGCCGCGCTGCAGCTCATCGGCGCGTGCATCGAGGCCTCGACTTCGAACGACGACTGGAAATCGTCCGACAGCTTGAGAGAAACGGGACCGTTCTCGGTGCGCGCCACCACCTTCCCGCCGGTCCACCGGCTCCCGGAGGGCTCGACGGAGATGGGGCCGTTGGTGGTGGTCAGGCGCAGGTCGCCCGAGCTGGATCCGGAAAAGTCGATGGGGCCGTTCTCCGTCTTCGCGCGCAGCGTGCCGCCGCAGTTCTTCACCGAGATGGGGCCGTTCTCCGAGGTCGCGTCGACCTGCCCGTGCAGGTCCTCCAGGTGGATCGCGCCGTTGTTGGTCTGCACTTCCAGTGCAGCATTCTTCGGCGCCTTGACCAGAAGGTAGACAACCCAGTCATCGCCGGAAGGGCCGCTCACCGCCAGGCGTCCGTCGGTCAGGCTGACCTTAATGTCGTCGAGCTTGTCCTGTTCGCGCGCCGCGACCGCCTTGCAGGCCAGCACCGTCACCTCGCGCGAGTCGGTTCCCAGGATCTGCACCCCGCCGTTGCGCGGCGCGGCCACGCGCAGCGTCCCGGACAGGGACCGCAGGCTGAGGCTGTCCTCGCCGCGCGCCGCATCCCGGTTGTCGATGCTCACCTGGATGTCGTCGCACCTCTGCAGCACCTCCTTGCCGCCGTGGGTGTTGATCGTCATGCTGGTCGAGTGACTGGCCGAGGCCAAGGTGATGGCGAACATCAGCAAGGGAGCGAACAATACAGGTTTAGCTACCGAGAGGGTCATGCCGGTCTCCTTACGATTGGGGGGGTAGTGGAATTCTTCGTCGTGCCATTCGTCTCATCGCCGCGTACGCGCGGCGGCTCCTATTCGTAGCGCAGCGCCTCGATCGGATCGGTGCGGGCGGCCCGGCGCGCCGGCAGATAGCAGGCCAGCAGGGCCACTCCCGCCAGGATCGCCGCCACGCCCGTGAAGGTCGCCGGGTCGGTGGCCTTGACGCCATGCAGGAGCCCCTGGACCATCCAGGTCAGCGACAAGGCCACGGCCAGACCGACCGCCATTCCCGCGAGAATCAGCCCCGTCCCCTGGCGCACCACCAGCCGCAGCACGTCCGTCGGCTGCGCTCCCAGCGCCATACGCACCCCAATCTCGCGGGTGCGCTGCGCCACGGCGAAGGAAATCAGGCCGTAAAGTCCCAGAGCTGCGAGAGCCAGCGCCAGGAAGCCGAACAGTCCGACCAGCCAGGCCGCCAGCCGCGCCGGCAACAGCAGGACCGCGACGTGCTCCTCGAGCGTCTTCATGCCGTAGACCGGGGCCGAGGGTGCGATCCCGGCGACGGTGTGCTTCAGGATCGGCAGGATCGCCGCGGGATCGCCCTGCGTCCTGACGACCAGGGTGACTTCCGACTCATGGAAGCGGCGCAGCCGCCGGTAGAGATAGGCAGTCGACGGCTCGGAGAGGGAGCGGTACTTGCCGTTCCTGGCGACGCCGATCACCTCCTGCTCGATCTTGCTCTCGGGGCCGCCGAGCTTGAAGCGCTTTCCCAGCGGGTCCTCGCCGGGCCAGAAGCGCGCCGCCATCGTTTCGTTGATGATCACCGGGTCGATACCGTCGGTGACGGCGGCGTCGCCGGAGAAATCGCGCCCGCGCACCAGCGGCATGCCGATGGTCCGGAAGTAGCCGGGCGAGACGGTGTTCAGATCGAATTCCACCTCGGCCAGCTGCGGCAGGTTGATGTCCTTCCCTGTGGCGTTGAGGCGGCTTCCACCCGGCGTGGGCGTCAGGTTTCCGGTGAAGGCGGCGCTGCGCACGCCGGGCAGCGCCTGCACCCGCTCCAGGAGCTGGCGATAGGTCTGCTCCACGCGCACGCGCTCCGATTCCGGGGCCGCGATCTGGAGGGTGAGTGCCGCGACATGGTCCGGCTCGATGCCCAGGTCGGCCGCTTCCAGATGCTGCAGGCTGCGCAGGAACAGCCCGGCCCCCGCCAGCAGCACGACCGCGAGCGCAATCTGCCCGACGACCAGGGAGGTCCGCAGGCGCGCCCGCCCGCCGCGCACGACGCCGCCGGTCGCTTCCGAGCCGAGCGCACGGTTCACCTCGATGCCGGTGGCCTGCAGCGCGGGCGCCAGGCCGAACAGCAGCGCCGAGACGATCGACGCCGCCGCGCAGACGGTCAGCACCCGCCAGTCGAGCTGCACGGCCAGCTCCACCGGCAGCGTCGAAGGGGGCCGGATTCTCGACAGGAGGTCCATGCACCAGAGGGCCAGAATCAGGCCTGCCGCTCCGCCCAGCGCGGCCAGCAGCGCGCTCTCGGTGAGCAGCTGCCGGATCAGGCGCCAGCGTCCCGCCCCCACCGCCAGGCGGATGGCGTTCTCCTTGATTCGGGTGGAAGCGCGCGCCAGGAGGAGGCCCCCCACATTCGCGCTGGCGATGAGCAGGACCACGCCGACCACCGCCATCAGCAGCAGGCTGATGCGCGACACGTCACCCAGCGCGTTGATGTCGCCGCGCTCGCCGGGAAGAAGGACCATCTTCCCGGTCGCCATCGCCGGAAAGCCGGACTCCTTCCAGATCTGCCGGTCCAGGACGGTCAGCTCCGCCTCGGCCGCGGGCTTCATCACGCCGGGACGCAGGCGGCCCACCAGCGCCATCCAGCGTGAGTCGCGCACCGTCAGCGCGTCGGGGCCCATCGCCATCGGGGCCGCGATCGCCGCCGGCATCCAGACCTCGGGAGTGAAGCCGCGCCGGATCGACTGGAACCCTTTCGGTCCGACCCCGACCACCGTGAACCGGACGCCGTTCAGCTTCACGCTGCGTCCCACGATCTCGGGGTCGCTGCCGAAGCGAGTGCGCCACAGGCGATGCGACAGGACCACCACCGGCTCGGCCCCTCTCGTATCGTCGCTCTCCTTCAGAAAGCGGCCGAGCGCCGGCCGGACTCCAAGCAGCGGGAAGTAGCTCCCCGACACCTGCTCCCCGAAGATCCGCTCCGAGCCTTCCTTACGCTCCAGCGTGAGCGCCAGCGTGGCGTGAGCGGCGAGCTGCTCCAGCGTTCGGCTGCGCTCGCGGTAGTCGCGGTAGGTGGCGTAGGAGAAATCGGCCGACAGGCCCGACTCGGTCCGGATCTGCAGAAGAACCAGCTCCTCGGGCTTCTCCACCGGCAGCGGCCGCAGGAGCACCGCGTCGAGCAGGCTGAAGATGGTGGTATTGGCGCCGATGCCGAGTGAGAGGGTCAGAACGGCGACGGCGGCGAAGCCGGGATTTTTCCCCAGCGTCCGCAGCCCGTAGCGCAAGTCCCGCAGGAAGGCTCCCACATCGGCCTCACGCGGCAGCCGGCTGAATCCAGCCGTCGAACAGCTGGATGATCCGGTTGCCGAAAGCAGCGTTGGTCTCGGAGTGGCTGACCTGGATGATCGTGGTCCCTTTGTCGTTGAGCTTCTTGAACAGCTCCATGATTTCCTTGCCCTGCTCCGAGTGGAGATTGCCGGTCGGCTCGTCGGCCAGGATTACGAGCGGGTTGCCGATGACGGCGCGCGCCACCGCCACCAGCTGCTGCTGGCCGCCGGAGAGCTGCGAGGGGAACAATCCTTTCTTCGCCACGATGCCGAAGCGATCCAGCACGTCGGCCACCAGGCTGGCGCGGTCGGTCCCGGAGATGTTGCGGTAGGTCAGCGGCAGCTCCAGGTTCTCGTAGACCGTCAGGTTGTCGAGGAGGTGATAGCTCTGGAAGACGAAGCCGATGTTCTTCTTATTGAGCTCGGCGCGCTCGCGCCGCCCCAGCGAGTGGACCGGATGGCCGGCGAAGTGATACTCCCCTGTCCAGCTCGCGTCGAGCATCCCGAGGATCGCCAGCAAAGTCGACTTTCCTGCCCCGGAGGGGCCCATGATGGTGACGAAATCCCCCTCGCGGATGTCCAGGTCGACGCGCCGCAGCACGTAGGTCTTGCCGGCGCCCGACTCGAAATACTTCTCCACGTTCTTCAGACGAATCATCGAGGACTCCTGTGAGCGCGGCCGACCCGCGCGGGACAATTCCGTGGAAGGCTCCGGCCTTCCTTCCTACTCGTAGCGCAGCGCGATCATCGGGTCGACACGGGAAGCCCGCCGCGCCGGCAGGCCGCACGCCAGAAGCGCCACGCCGGTCAGCAGCACCGCCGCGCCGGCGAGGGTGAGCGGATCGCCGGCGCTCACCTGGAACAGCAGGCCGGAAAGCAGGCGCGTCAGCCCCAACGCTGCCAGCAGCCCCGCTCCCATGCCGATTGCCACCAGCCGCATCCCCTGTCCGACGATCATCGCCAGCACATCGCCGCGCTGCGCCCCGAGCGCCATGCGCAGGCCGATCTCCCGGGTCCTCTGGCTCACCGCCATGGCGAGGACTCCGTAGATCCCCACCGCCGAGAGAAGCAGCGCGAGGCCTGCGAAGCCGCCGAGCAGGATCGCCCGGAAGCGCGGCTGCGCCGCCGAGCGCGACACCAGGGAATCGAGGGTCCGGGCATAGGTGGTCGCCAGATCCGGATCGAGCTCGCGGATCGCCGTCTGCAGCACCGGCACGATCGCCGCTTCCTCCTTGGGGCCGCGCGCCGTCAGGGTCATCTGGGCCCAGGGATCCTGCCGGAAGGGGAAGTAGTACTCGGGGCGCGGATCCTCGGCGAGGGCGAAATGGCGGACGTCGGCGACGATCCCGACGATCTCCCGGGAAACATCGTTGTAGCGCAGGTGCTTGCCGAGCGGGTCCTCTCCCGGGAAGAAGGCGCGCGCCATCGCTTCGTTGATGATGGCAACCTTGGCGGCGCGATCATCGTCATGCGCGGTGAACAGGCGCCCCTTGTGCAGCGCCACGCCCAGCGTTTCCAGGTACCCTTCGCTCACGCTGCGATGCTCGGCCGTCGGCTCCTGGCCCGGAGTCACGGCCGGACGCTCGTCGATGGTGAAGCTGTCGCCCGAGTAGCCGCCGCTGAGGGGCAGGATGTTGACCAGGCCCGCCTCGCGGATTCCCGGCAGAGAATCGATCCGCTCGAGCAGCCGGTTGTAGAAGCCGGCGATCTTCGCGTTTTCGTCGTAGCGCGCCGGCGGCAGCAGGACCTGGAGAGTTGTCACCTGCTCCGCGTGAAAGCCGGTGTCGACGTGCATCAGGCGCCACAGGCTCTGCAGGAGCAAACCGGCGCCCGAGAGGAGCACCACCGACAGCGCCACCTGCCCCGCCACCAGGATGCGGCGGAAGCGGGCCCTTCCCTCGCCGCTTCCCGCCTGTGCCCCGCCTTCCTTGAGGGAGCGGCTGAGATCGGAACGGATGCCGTGCCAGGCCGAGGCGGTTCCGAACAGCAGCCCCGTGAGGATGGTTGCGACGAGCGTGAAGCCAAGGACGCGCCCGTCCAGGCGCAGCTCGGCCCAGGCCGGCAGCGAGCTGCCGGCGCTCGCCAGGATCAGATCCTTCAACCACGAAGCGAGCAGGAGGCCGAAGACGCCGCCCGTTGCCGAGAGCATCAGCGATTCGGTCAGAAGCTGCCGCAAGAGCCTCCAGCTTCCCGCTCCCATGGTGCGACGGATCGCCATCTCGCGCGTGCGTCCGGCGGCGCGCCCCAGGAACAGCCCCGCCACGTTGGCGCAGGCGATTGCCAGGACCAGCCCCACGGCGCCGCACAGCGCCAGCAATCCGGCGCGCAAATCGCCGACCAGATCGTCGCGCAGCGGCACCACGCGGGTGCGCCATCCGCTGCTGGTGTTCGGGTAGGTCTTCTCGATGTCGGTCGTGATGGTGTCGAGATCGGCTTGCGCCTGGCCGACGGTAACGCCCGGCTTCAGCCGGGCGACGCAGAATGCGAAGTGGCCGCCGCGCGTCCCCTGGTCCGAAGGCAGCAGCAGCGGCCGCCAGATCTCGGCCTCACCGGCGGGATCGGGAATCGGATTGCGGAAATCGGCGGGGAGGACTCCCACCACGCGGCGCGGAATACCCGCCAGGGTCAGGACCTGATTGATGACCGCCGGATCCGAGCCGAACTCCCTATGCCAGAAATCGTGGCTGAGGACGATGATCCGCTCGGCGCCTTCCAGCTGCTCCTGGGGCAGGATGAAGCGGCCCAGCGCGGGACGGGTCCCGAGGAGGTCCAAAAGCGAGGCGGAAGCGTTTCCGACGCGCAGGGATCGTGCCTCGCCCCGCCCGGTCAGCACCGCGTTGGAGGTGCTGAAAGTGGCCAGCTCCTCGAAGCTGCGGTTGCGGGTCCGGAAATCGGCGGCATCCAGAGGATTCACGGGGGAGCTGGGGAGCCCGGCCGGGACGTTGTAGCCGTGCACCCGCACCAGCCGGGCAGGATTGCGATACGGCAGATCGCGCAGGAGCACGGCGTTCACCACGGTGAATATCGCGGTATTCGCGCCGATCCCGAGGCCCAGGGTGAGGATGGCGATGCCGGTGATCCCCGGGCTCTTACGCAGCATCCGGAATCCGTAGCGCAGGTCCTGCAGCAGGCTCGCCATGGTCGGCCTCCCTTACTCGTAGCGCAGTGCCGTGACCGGATCGACGCGCGCGGCGCGGCGCGCCGGCAGGTAGCAGGCCAGCACGCCGGCCGTGAACAGGATCAGGGCCACGATCACGTAGGTTGGCGAATCGCTGGCACTCGTCCCGTTCAGCAGGCTGCGCAGGAGCTGGGT
>DASTZC010000068.1 GCA_035764505.1 Candidatus Polarisedimenticolia bacterium | reverse complement strand
CGGATCGGCGGTGGCGAGGCGATTCACTATCAGCCAGTGTCGGGCGGGCGTCGGCTGGAAATGACAAATTCTGTCAGCGCCTGGCTGCCACGCTCCCGGCAGTTCGATAGGCGGACGAGGAAGGACTCAATGGAGCTTCGGCAGTAAACAGCTCGAGCTGGATCCACCTTGCCGGCCGGTCAGGGCCGGGCCGATAGATCCCTTCGGTGCGCGCGTACTCCAGGATCTCGAGATAGAAGCGGCGGAAGCGCGGGCCGTGATTGAAATGGCGCAAATGCGCCAGCTCGTGGCACAGAGTGTTCACGAGGCTGGAGTATTTCAGGGGGAGACCGGTTTTGGCGTGCCGCAATCGTACTGCAATCCGGCCTTCCGCGGTGCACACGCCGTAGCGGCGCTTCACGCGCGGCGATTCCGGGGCGATTTCCTGATACGAGAGCCGAAAGTGCCCTGCTAGGAAACGGGCATGCAAGCGCAGCTGCTCGATCAACGCGGCATCGGAGGGTCCGGTGCGGGCGGCCGACCGCCGCTTCAAACTCCTCACGTTCCTCCGTGACCGATGATGACCTTGCCGTCCTCGACAATCACCGGCACCCGGCGCTGTCCGGAGGTGATCTCGAGCATGCGCTTGAGAAGGGCCGGATTGCTCTTCACATCGAAGTATTCCACCGAGGATCCCTTCTCGGCGTAGGCCTCACGGGCCGCCGTCGTGTAGGGTCACCCCGCCTTTCCGAAGATCTCGACCTTGGATGTCATGCGCTCTCCCTTCATCCCCGGGTCGGGCGGACCTTGCCCGCTCTGGGTCCCTTGGGCGACTGCTCGATTTCGAAATCCACTTCCTGCCCTTCGGCCAATGACTCGAAGGGAAGGCCCTCCAGGGAGCTGCGGTGGAAGAAGATCTCCTGACCGTCATTGCCCCGGATGAACCCGAACCCTCTGTCCTTCATCAGCCGCTTGATCTTCCCGGTGGGCATTGCCGCTCTCCTTGCACGCCGGCTCGCGCCCTCCGCCTGGGAGCCCCTCCGGCACGCTGTGGAAGTGGATTCCTTTACCGAGTCATGGCGGAACCGTTCACTGCGTTGAACTTGCGGGGATGATAGTCGAGCAGTGAGGCGAAGTCAACGGTGCCCTCGAGCGTGGCTGCAGGGGAAATAATCCCTGTTCCCGAGTGGTTTAGGCTATCCTGCGGCAGTCGGCAGTGAGTCTATTTCGCCGGAAGGGTCATCGAGGGTTAATTGGCGACTCTGGTCATCTCGGGAATATTTACGCTCCTTCTGGCGGCCCTGGTTGGGGCGGCCTTGAGGCTGGCGTCACGGCGGAGAGATTCCCGGGACCGCGGCGAGGCTCGGGGCGACGGGAAGACGGGCTGAAACGACAGGGTTGTCATGGCTTTGCTCCTGGGGGGGGTTGTCAGCCCCGGGGCGAAAGCGTAGGATGAAATTATGTTGAACATGCTGAAAAGGACCTCGTGGCTGCCTCTGGCGATTCTTCTGACAGCCGTCTCATCTCTCATCGCGGCCGAAGGCAGTCTGGATGACATTCTCGACATGCTCGATGCGGGCGTCTCCGACGGTTCGATCGAGCGTTTCGTCGAAAAGAACCAGCTCACCTTTCATCTCTCCGCGAAGGATCTGGTGGAGTTGAAGAAAGCAGGCGCTTCCGAGGATCTTATCGAGTACCTGCAGAACCGCGACGTCGAGATGGAGCCTGCACCGCAGGCTGAGGGAACAGCGACGCAAGGCACTCAGAACGAGCCGGAGGCTGCGGAGCCGGAGGGGGGAGTCGCGTATGACAACTCCGATGACCATTCCGATGTCTACTTCAGCTTCGGGGTGGGGTTCGGGTGGCCTTACGCTTACGCCTACTACTCGCCCTACTACTATCCTTATTACTACCCTTATTACGCTTACTATCCTTACTATCCTTACTACCCCACCTACCCCTGCCATTACGGAAACTATGGCGACGGGTACTACGGCGGGCACGGATCGGGAACGGGCGTCTATTCCTACTGGTACAACAATCAGACCGGCACAGGGGCGGGACCTCGCAACGGCACGGGAACTATTGGAGCCAGCAGCCCGGGTCTCTCGGGCCGCGTTTTGCGCAGCGCTCCGACAACCGCTTCGTCGCCGGTGGTCTCCCAGTCGGCAACTCCTACGGCGACGACTTCCCTCAGCTCGGATCCGCGGGTTTCGACTCGCAGTCTCTCTCCGTCAGGCTCGGAGATGACTCGAGGCCGCACCTCCGGCTCTTCGAGCCTTCCCAAGGGAGCGAAGGATGTCGCGTCGATGAAATCACCTTCGTCGCGGTCGGGCCTTTCGCCTCGCGTGGGAAGCCGCATGTCTCCCGCCCCATCGTCGGCAGGCTCGGGCCGCTCCACCGTCGCGCGCGGCACGGGGACCACCAGCTCTCATCGGATGTATTCCCCTCCACCTTCCTCATCGCCGAGAGTTTCCAGCAGGGTGGGTGGCTCTATTCCGAGGGCCTCGATTGGCACTTCTTCCGGCATCTCATCACCCCGGCGCGCGGCACCTCCCAGCGTAAGCGCTCCTCGGACTTCTGCCCCGCGTAGCTTCGCCTCTCCGGCGCCGCGATCCTCTGCGCCGCGATCTTCCTTCCGGGGAAGCAGCGGCGGATTCCACGGAGGTGGGGGCTCGCGCGGAGGCGGCTTCCATGGAGGCGGTGGGTCCCACGGCGGCGGCCGCGGCGGCGGACGGCGCTAGTCTTTTCTTCTCCAGACATGGAAATGATCGATAGGGCCGCGACCCGATCCCAGCTTCGCGGCCAGACGCATTCCTTCCCGGACATACTGCTTCGCCTCGCTCACCGCTGACGCGGTCTCCGCGCCGCGGGCCAGAAAGGCCGCGATCGCCGCCGAGAACGAGCATCCCGTTCCATGATCCGATCGCGTCGGAATCCTTTCCCCCTGGAAGAGAACGGCCCGGTGCCCGTCGAAGAAATAGTCGGTCGGCTCACCTCTCGAGTGGCCGCCTTTGATAACGACGGCGGCGGCACCCATGTCACGCAGAAGGCGCGCCGCCACCTCCACATCGCGCATCGTGCGCAGACGTTTGCCGGTAAGGGCCTCCGCTTCGGGAAGATTGGGAGTAAGAACACTCGCCAGGGGGATGAGCAGCTCGCGCAGTGCCCGCAACGCGTCGGCGCGCAACAGCAACGCGCCGCTCTTGGAGATGGTCACCGGATCCACCACCAGATTCTTCATGTGGTAGTGCTGGAGGGCCCGGGCGGCCGCCCGCACCAGGGGGCCGCTGGCGAGCATTCCGGTCTTCACGGCATCGGGAAGCAGATCGGAGGCCACGGCGTCGATCTGCGCCCGCAGGAACTTCTCGGGGACTTCGTGAATGCCGAGGACCTTCCGCGTGTTCTGGGCCGTCAGCGCCGCGAGCGCCGAAGTGCCATAGACGCCGAGCGCCGCGAAGGTTTTCAAATCGGCCTGAATTCCGGCGCCGCCTCCAGAATCCGAGCCGGCGATGGTGAGCGCGATCGGCGGGCGCAAGACCCGACTCATGGAAGGCGGCCCTCGCGCGCCCGCGCGGCATCGAGGATCTCTCGCAGGCGGCGCGCGGAGGCCGCGGGATCTTCGGCGGCCATGATGGCCGAGATGACCGCCACCCCGGCGGCGCCCGCTTCAACGACCGAGGCACAATTCCCGGTGCCGATTCCCCCAATTCCCACCACGGGAATCCGCACGGCAGCGGCAATCTCGGAGAGACGCTGCAGGCCGATGGGATCTCCCGCGTCGGCTTTGGTTGCGGTTGCGAAGATCGGGCCTACTCCGAGGTAGTCGGCTCCCGACTCTTCTGCGGACCGGGCTTCTCTCACGCTGGCCGCGGAGACCCCGATGCACAGCGGCGGCGGGAGGAGGCGCCGGGCATCGGACGGCGGCAGGTCTTCGGAGCCGAGATGAACGCCGTCGGCCGACAGGGCCAAGGCAAGGTCGGCACGATCATTCACCAGAAGGGGCGCCCCGTGCAGATTGCAGATGCGTCGCATCTCAGCTCCCAGCTCGATGAGCCCGGCCGCCGGGGACCGCTTGTCGCGCAGCTGCACCGCGGTGGCCCCTCCCGTCAGCGCCGCCTCGACGATTTGCAGGAGAGGGCGATCGCCGCCGAGATCGGGATCCGTGACCAGGGTGAGGAGAAGGTCCGACCGGAGATTCACGCTTGGCGGGTCTGGCGCCTGGCCGATTCGAAGGCGGCCCAGAAGGGATCGATCCGTGGATGTTCCAGAGCCGATTCCTTACCTTGGTCGATCAGGACGAGTCCCTGGTCCTTCTCGGTCACCTCGCCGATGATGGCGGCCGGAATCGACACTCCCTGGAAGGCGGCGAGAAGCGCCTGCGCGCGATAGGGCTTGCAAGTCACGATCAGCGTCCCTTCGCTGATGGATGCGTAGGGATCCATGCCGAAATGAGCGCACACGCGGGAGACGGCCTCGGGCATGGGGATTGCCGGACGTTCGATGCGCATTCCGGTCCCGGAGGCCTCGGCCACCTCGACCAAGCCGCCGAACAGCCCGCATTCGGTGGCATCGTGCATCGCGGTCACGCCGCGCTGGCGCACGCCGATTGCGGCGGCGGTGCGGCAGTCCTTGACCACCGACATCTGGGTGAACAGATCGGCGGCTTCCCTCGCAACCCGGCTGCCGAGAGCTTCCTCGACGAGCCCCGGGAATGCCGCTCCGAACAGGGCCGTGGCCTCGATCGCGGGGCCTTTGGTGATCAGGACCTGATCGCCCGGCTCCGCCATGGCCGGCGTGACGTACTTCGTCGCCTGGCCCACCGCCATCACCGTCGCCCCGCCCACCATCGGGAAGTCGCACCCCTGATAGCGCGCCGTGTGCCCGGCGACGATGCTAATCCCCAGCAACCTGCATTCCTCAGAGATTCCCTTCCAGAGCACCGCGAGATCGCTCTCTCCGAGCGAGGGCGGCAGGTTCAGATCGAAGGTGGCGAAGGCGAGCGGCAGTCCCGAGGTGGCGGCATCAGAGGCCAGGATGTGGACCGCGAACCATGCGGACCTTTCCCAGCCGTACTCGGGCACCACAAACACCGGATCGGTGGTGATCGCCATGACCCAGCCCTCGGCGATCTCGACAATGCCTGCGTCCACCCCGTGCCGTGGTCCGACCGGCACTTTTTCGGAAGGGGCGCCGAGGTGCGGGGCGATGACGCGGTGGAAGAACTCCGGGGAGATTTTTCCGAGGGCCGGAAGGGCCGGCTGCACGTCATCCATCCCACGTCTCCAGCGCATCGCGCCTCGGCGTCGAGGTGCACAGAGCGCACGCCATGCTAGCACAGCGGAAATGGAGCCGTCCCGGGTTGTGCTATCATGACTTCGCGTCGGAATTTCGCGGATATTCCAACTCCGTCGCGCAGCAAGGAGCCGTCGCGTGGGCCATGAAACCATGGGCGCGGTCGTGAAGCATCGCGCGGCAGCCGGGGCCGAGTGGAGAGAGATCCCGGTTCCCCGAATCGGGCCAGAGGACGTCCTCATCGAAGTCAAAGCCGCCTCGATCTGCGGCACCGACCTGCACATCTTCCAGTGGGACGAGTGGGCCAGCCGGCGCATCCGGATCCCGCAGGTTATGGGCCACGAAACCGCCGGAAACGTGGTGGAGGTCGGGTCCGAGATCACCACCTTCAAGCCGGGCGACTACGTCTCGGTCGAGACTCACATCACCTGCGGCACCTGCTACCCCTGCCGGGTGGGACGCGCCGAGGTCTGCAGCAACACGCGCATCGTCGGCGTCGACACCGACGGCTCCTTCGCGCGCTACCTGAAGCTGCCGGCGCGCT
Organism: Candidatus Polarisedimenticolia bacterium; assembly: GCA_035764505.1. Taxonomy (NCBI): domain Bacteria; kingdom Pseudomonadati; phylum Acidobacteriota; class Candidatus Polarisedimenticolia; species Candidatus Polarisedimenticolia bacterium. The sequence goes on along the minus strand of DASTZC010000068.1, from coordinate 16,167 downwards.
GCGCCTGGAAGAACGATCGCACGCTGCCCCCCGAGATTGCGGCGCTGCAGGAGCCGCTCGGCAACGCCGTCGATACCGTTCTGGCGGAGGACGTCTCCGGCAAGACGATGGTGGTGCTCGGTGCCGGTCCTGTCGGACTCTTGGCCATGGGAGTGGCGAAGGCTTCGGGGGCCGCCACGATCTTTGCCACCGACGTCTCCGAGTACCGCCTCAACCTGGCGCGGCAGATGGGCGCCACGCACACCTTCAACGCGCGGCGCGACAAGGTGGTGGAGGCGATCCTGGATCTCACGCGGGGCGACGGAGTCGACGTCGTTATTGAGATGTCCGGCAACCCCGAGGCCCTCAGCCAGGGGTTCAAGGTGCTGGCACCGGGCGGCAGGCTGTCGCTGCTCGGGCTGTCGCACGGCCCCGTTCGCATCGATCTCAACAATGAGGTCATCCTGAAGGGGGCCCGAATCTACGGCATCACCGGGCGGAAGATTTTCACGACCTGGTACAAGTCATCGCGCCTGCTCACCTCGGGCCTGCTCGATCTGAGGCCGCTTCTGACGCACCGCCTGCCGCTGACCGAGTTCGCGGCGGCAATGGACCTGATGACCCGCGGGGAGTGCGGCAAGATCGCGCTTCTCCCCGCCGCCTGAGAGGACGTCATGGCCGGCAAGCTCGATTTCATCGCGCAGGAAATGGCGGCCCTCAAGGAGCAGGGTCTGCTGATCAACGTGCCGGTCATCGACTCCCCGCAGGGCGCCTGGATCACCGTCAACGGCAAGAAGGTCCTCAATCTCTGCTCCAACAACTACCTGGGCCTCGCAAATCACGAGGTGCTGAAGCGGCGCGCCCAGAAGGCCATAGAAGCCTTCGGCGTCGGACCCGCCGCCGTGCGCACCATCGCGGGCACCCTCACCCTGCACCGCGAGCTGGAGGCGAAGCTGGCGCGCTTCAAGGGGGTCGAGGCGGCGCTCACCTTCCAGTCGGGCTTCTGCGCCAACCTCGCCGCGCTGGGATCGCTCGCCGGTCCCGAGGATCTGATCTGCTCGGACGAGCTGAATCACGCCAGCATCATCGACGGCAGCCGCCTGTCGCGCGCCAAGGTGGTGCGTTACACGCATGCCGATCCCCAGGATTTGCGCGACAAGCTGCGCTCGGAGACCGGCGCGCGCCGGCGCCTGGTGATCACCGACGGCGTGTTCAGCATGGACGGCGACATCGCCCCGCTGCGCGAGATCGTCGCCGTGGCCGCCGAGCACGACGCGTTGACGCTGGTAGACGACGCGCACGGCGAAGGGGTGCTCGGACGCTCCGGCCGCGGCATCGTCGATCACTTCCAGCTGCACGGTCAGGTCGACCTGGAAATCGGCACGCTGTCGAAGGCTTTCGGCGTGGTGGGCGGCGTGGTGGCGGGGAGCCGCGCGCTGGCGGACTACATCCAGCAGAAGGGACGTCCCCTCCTGTTTTCCAGCGCCATGACCCCGGCCGATGCCGCGGCCTGCCTGGCCGGAGTGGAGCTTCTGGAGCGCTCGGGGGAGCTGGTGGAGCGGCTGTGGGCCAATACGCGGCACTTCAAGGAGGCGATGCGCGGGCTCGGCTACGATCTGGGCAGGAGCGAGACGCCAATCACGCCGGTGATGATCGGGGAAGCGAAGCTGGCAGGCGCCTTCTCACGCAAGCTGTTCGAGGAGGGAATCTTCGCCATGTCGATCGGCTACCCGACCGTGGCGCGGGACAAGGCCCGCATCCGCGTCATGATCTCCGCAACCCATTCGGACAAGGATCTCGATTTCGCCCTCGACGTCTTCGGGCGGGTCGGTCGCGAACTGGCCATTCTCTGAAGCGGGGCGGCGCCGGCACCCCTCAAGGCTTCGGGATCTCTCCCAGTCCGACCACGAGAACCTTTTCTCCTCGATACAGCGCGCGATAAATCTCCTGCGCCCGCTCGGCGGGAAGCCGGAGCTGGACGCGCGTCTCCTTGCGTCCCCCGCCCGGGCCCCAGGGAAGCCACTCCTTGAAGCGCCGCCCCATGCCGCTCATCGACCATCCTTCGGACTTCTCGCCAACCATCCGGACCTTGAAGGGGCGGTCGAACAGAAGGGTGAAATCGGCGGGAGGATCGGGGGGAAAGAGCTTCGGGTCCTTCAGGGGATCGACCGGCTTGGCGGGATCCGGGGGGACGATGATCTCGGCCGGCGCACCCCGGTCCTCGATCGAGAGCAGGGCCAGCCTGCCCGCCTCGATCCTCCCATCCTTTCCCTTGTCGCGAATCGAATCGACACGGAACGGGATCGACTTGGTGGTCATTCCCGACAGGCGGTAGTCGAGACGCGAGTTGACCAGGTCCAGGACGAGGTAGGGCTTCTTCGCCGCCGCCAGCGACAGCTCGGTTTCCAGCCTCTCGGTCTCCTCTCCCAGGGTCGCAGGAGCCGCCGGGAGAATGCTGCCCCGCGCGCCGAGCAGGAAGGCATAGACCCCTCCCGCCGCGAAACCGAAGATGGCGGCGACGAGCAGGCTCTTGCGGATCATGGGATGCGGTGCCTCACCTGCGACCTCAGAAAATATAGACCGGCGTGCCGACCCGGACCGCCTTGAAGATGGCCTCGAGATCCTTCGCACCCAGTCGCACGCACCCGTGGGTGACCGACATCCCCAGCGAGCGCTCGTAGAGCGTACCGTGGATCAGATAGCCGTCGCCGAGATCCATGGCGTAATCGCCCAGCTCATCCGGCGTCACGCGATCGGCGTCGCGCTTCGGAATCGGCTCGCCGTCCTCGATGAAGGCCCAATCGGGCTTGGTCCAGACGGGGTTCTCGACCTTCCTGCGGATGCGGAACTCCCCTTTCGGGGTGTCGAAGGTCCATTCGCGCTTGCGGGGGGGATCGGGCAGGAAACGGCCGCTTCCCGTGGAGCAGACCGCCTCGCGCAAGATGCAGCGGTTGCGCATCAGGTAGAGACGGTTCGTGCCGGTGTCGATCATCAGATAGACGCCGCGGGGAGCCAGCGACGACATGCGCTTGAGCACGTCATCGTGCTTTTCCTGCAGCGTGGCGGGCTTCCTGGGGCGCGGCGGTGCCGGCTTGGGAGGAGGGGGAACCTCCTGCAGGATGGGTGGCGGCTCCGGCGGCGGTTCGGCGCCTTCTTCCGTCCCCGTGACTTCTTCCGAATCGGACGGCGGCTGTTCCTCCTCCGGAGGGGGAGGTGCCGCGTCCGGGTCCTCTTCAGGCGACTGCCGGGAAAGGGCCGGGGCGGCATTCGACGCCGGCAGCTCCCTTCTCGATTCCCGCGAGCGGGCACCCAGCGGCAGGACCCACGACGAAGCCAGAGCCGCGACACAGGCCACCGCCAATCCGACGCGGCGCAAATCCGTAAGCCTTACCATGGATTGTCCTCGTCACGCGGGTTGTAGCCGACGATGGCCACCGTGGTGCCGACGCTGACCATGCCCGAGAGCTCGTCCATCTCCTGATTCGTCAGCGCGACGCAGCCGCGCGTCCAGTCCTTGTCGCGCCCTCCTTCCCCATGGATCTCGATGAGATCTCCGGGGCCCGCGCCGCGCGGGACCAGTCCCTTGCGCTTCGCTTCCTCGAAGCGCCGGCGGTCCTGCTCGTTGGGATAGTCGAGCAGGAAAGCCCGATGGTAGCGCGTCTGTCCGGGCGAGCGGATCTGCTCAATCTTGTAAAGGCCTTCCGGAGTGGCGTCATCCCCCGAGCGCAGCTTGCGCTCCATGCCGCTGATCCCCAGGTCCACGGTCAGCGTGCGGACCGCGCGGCCGGAGCGGTAGACGGTCATCTTGCGCCGCAGCTTGTCGACGACGAAGGCCACGTTGCCCCGGACGCGGCTGCGCCGCACAGCTTCGTCGACCCAGCTGCGCCATGACGACAGGTCGGGATGGGAGGTGAAGCGCACCATGGAGGACAGCAGGAGCTGCTCAACCGTCTGGACCCGGCCGGTTCCGCTGCGGGCGGCTTCCAGAGCGCCCGCAAAATCCTTCTCGGCCATGCGCTTCTCGGCCAGATCTTCGTCGACCTCGGCGGCCACGACCAGGCGATGAATGGCGGGATCGCGCGGTGCGAGGAAGCGCTTGATCTCGCGCGCCCGGGATAGCGAATCCTGCAGCCGGGAGATCTCCGTCTCCGCGGCGCTCTTGGTCTGATCGCGCCGGGTCTGGGCAATGCGCGCGGCCTGGACGGCGTAGAAGCGGGCCCGCTCGAGCATGGCCCTGGCCTGGCCGTAGTCGCGGCGCACGGCAAAGCGCGCCGCCTGCACCGTCACCGCGCGCTCCGCCTCCCGCATCGCCTGCTGCGCCTGTGCCAGCTCCTCCGGCGCGTAGGCACCCGCCTCCTGTTTCACGGCCCGCTCGACGTCACTGCGCGCCCGGGCCAGCTCGGCGAGGGGCGCCGTCTCGCCGCAGCCGAGATGCAGCAGCGCGGCGGCAAAAAAGGCGCAAAAGAAAAGCGTCCGGCGGCGCCGCCTGGTCGCAGCATCGCCGCCGGACGCGTCGGGAGCCCGAAATACCGAGAGTTTACTTCCCACCCGCCTTCTTCATCGAGGCCTGGGCAATCTGATCGGAGATGCTCGTCGCCTTCTCCTTCACCGAGTTCGCCTTGTCGCGGGCTGTGTTGTAGTCCTCGCTCTGCAGCGCGGTCTGCGCCTCGGACAGCGTCGTCTGGAGCCCATCGAGATCCTGCTGGAACAGCGCGAGATCGGCCTTCGTGTCCTTCCCCTTGGGGGCCTTGGCAACCGCTTCCTTGGCCGCCTCGAGCGCCGTGCCGGCGTCGGTGACCGCCGTGTTGGCCTCGTTCTTCGCGGTCTCCAGGTTGGTGGCCGCCGCGGCCTTTGCCTTCTCGGCGTCCGCTTTGGCCTGGGCCAGCAGCTCCTTGGCCTTGTCGTAGTTCTTGATCCACTTCTGATTCTGCGCGTCGATCTCCGCCTGGGCAGCGCTCATGCTCGACTGGGCGGCCTGCCACTCGGCAGAAGCCCACTTTTCCGAACTCGCCTGAGCGTCATCCATCGCAGCCTTGGCCGCATCGATGTCCGCCTGCGGCGGCTTGGCGCACGCGACTGCCGCCAGCGCCAGGGCAAGTACTGCGAATCCCAACCAAGATCGCTTCATCGTTTCTCCCTCCTGTGCGTTTTGTGATCCTCCGGCCAGATTGCTTACGCGCCGGGGGGGTTGACCGAGCGTCCATGTGCCCCGAATCCGGTTTCCTCACCTCCCTCGCATTTCGGCCTTGGGGGCCGAATCCGGGTGCACTCTTCCGCCGGCGAACGCCTGCGGAAGTCCGCGGTATCGCTTGGAGCCGGGAGTCGAACGGTAGGTTTTCGTGATTGCCCCAACCCTGAAAAAAGGGAGCGTATTATAGCAAGAATCGAGTGGGGCGCAATTCCGCCCCTGCGCCGGCCCCCTTCTCGCGCAGAAACCTCACAATTCAAAAGAGTTAAGAATGCCCCGAAGGCGCTGCGATCAATGCCGGGGTCCCGCCATGGGGATCGCGGCCGGGGGCCTCCGGAAGCCCTCCGCCGGGGCGGCGCCGGGCGCCGAGTCCGGACCGATCTCGGAAAGAATCTCGTCGATGCCGTCCAGGCGGTATTTGCTCTGCATGGAGCAGAATTTTGGACCGCACATGGAGCAGAACTCGGCGCTCTTGAAGTACTCCGCGGGCAGCGTCTCGTCGTGCATGGCGCGGGCCGTGTCCGGGTCGAGCGACAGCTCGAACTGCCGCTCCCAGTCGAAGTTGAAGCGGGCCCGCGACAGCTCGTCGTCCCGATCGCGCGCGCCCGGCCGCCCGCGGGCAACGTCGGCGGCGTGGGCGGCGATCTTGTAGGCAATGACGCCCTGGCGCACGTCCTGCTCGTTGGGTAGCCCCAGGTGCTCCTTGGGGGTCACGTAACAGAGCAGGGAGGCGCCCGCCTGGCCCGCCAGGGCGGCCCCGATTGCCGAGGTGATGTGGTCGTAGCCCGGAGCGATGTCGGTCACCAGGGGGCCGAGCACATAGAACGGCGCCTCATGGCAGATGCGCTGCTGCATCTCCACGTTCATGGCGATCTGGTCCATCGGGACGTGGCCCGGTCCCTCGATCATCACCTGAACGTCGCGATCCCAGGCCCGGCGGGTCAGCTCCCCAAGGGTCTCCAGCTCGGCGAACTGCGCCGCGTCGGAAGCGTCCGCGAGGCAGCCCGGGCGCAGCCCGTCGCCGGCGCTGATCGTGACGTCGTGCGCGCGGCAGATGTCCAGGATCCGGTCCCAGTGCACGTAGAGGGGATTTTCCTGGCGGTGCGCCATCATCCAGGCGGCCAGCAGCGCGCCGCCCCGGCTGACGATCCCCGTGATCCGGTTCCTGGCCAGGGACAGATGGCGCAACAGGACGCCGGCATGGAGCGTCATGTAATCCACTCCCTGGCGCGCCTGCTGCTCGACCATGTCCAGCAGGTCTTCGGCCTTCATATGCTCGATCGAATCAAGACCCGAGACCACCTGGTAAATCGGGACCGTGCCGATGGGCACGGGGCTGTGGGCGATGATCGTCTCGCGGATCGCGTCGATGTCTCCGCCGGTGCTCAAATCCATCACCGTGTCGGCCCCCAGCTTCACCGCGGTGTCCAGCTTCTTCAGCTCCTCCCCCGTGTCGGAGGAGACCGAGGAGTTTCCGATGTTCGCGTTGATCTTGCAGGAAAGCGCCAGGCCGATCCCCATCGGCACGAGCCCCCGATGATGGATGTTGGCGGGAATCACCAGCCGGCCGCGCGCCACCTCGGCGCGAATCAGATCGGGATCCACCCGCTCTTTCTCGCCGATGGCGCGCATCGCTTCGGTCACGACGCCCCGGCGCGCGTGAAACATCTGGGTCACCGCCTCCTGGGAGGCGCGCTGGCGAGAGGACTTGCTCATGAGGACCTCCTCGGCGGAAAGGCCGCATCGCGGCAGGGCGCCGCGCATTTCCACCGTGAATTCTCGGCTCGCGGCATGCTAGCGCACTCAGGGGCCGGGATCAACGAAGCGCGCTTCGACGGCGCCGCACCACCACCGGAGACGCCCATCGCAGCCCCGGCTTCGCCGGGTGGTCAGCTCTTCTTCAAGAGAAAGTTGCTGTAGAGGAAGGCCGCCGCGCCGGCGCCGAGCAAGGGACCGATCCAGTAGACCAGAAAGTTGGTCCAGTGGGCCGAGGCAAGCGCCGGGCCGAAAGAGCGCGCCGGGTTCATGGCGGCCCCCGTCAGAGGCCCCCCGACCAGGATGTCCGCCGCCACGGTCAGGCCGATTCCGAAGCCGCCAATGCGCGGAGCCCGCTCGTCGACGGCAGTCCCCCAGACGGCGAACACCAGGAGGAAAGTCAGAACCGCTTCGATGAAGATGCCGGTACCGGTCGTGACGTCCTGGGCAAGATCCGGAGTACCGAGGGCCGCGGACCGCCAGACATGCTCGGCAAAAATCGCGCGCAGGAAGAAAGCCGCGACGGTCGCCCCGGCGAGCTGCGCCAGCAGGTACTGCAGCGCCTGATTGCGGCTCATCCGGCCGGTCAGGAGAAACCCGAAGGTCACTGCCGGGTTGAGATGGCCCCCCGAGATCGCTCCGGTGGCGGACACGGCGACCGAGAGAATCAATCCATGAGCCAGCGCGATGCCGATCAGGCCCACGCCTCGGCCGGTGTATTCGTTCAGGCAGATCGAGCCGGCCCCCACGAACACCAGCGCGAAGGTGCCGATGGCCTCGGCAATCATCGCCTTGCGGCTTTCATCCATGCGAATCCCTCCGTGGCGCGGGGCTTCGGCGCCCCGTCGGCGCGCGTAGGGTGCCCGATGCCGCGATGAGTGTCAACCTGCGCTGGGGTCGAGAGAGGGATTTGAGGAATGCCGTCCGGGAGTCAGGCGTGCGCGGCGGCTTCGTGGGCCCCGTGCGCGAGATGCCTCTCCGCGTCCAGGGCGGCCATGCATCCGGTGCCGGCAGCGGTGATCGCCTGGCGGTAGACCCGATCCGCGACGTCTCCCGCAGCGAACACCCCGGGGACGCTGGTGGCGGTTCCCTTCACCGTCCGCAGATAGCCGTTCTCGTCCATGTCGAGCTGGCCGCGGAAAATCTTGGTGTTCGGCACATGGCCGATGGCGATGAAAATACCCTCACAAGCGATCTCCCGGGTCTCGCCGCTCTTGAGATTGATCAGGACAGCGCCTTCCACTTTTCCCTTGTGCGGGTCCCGGATCTCCTGCAGCGTGCTGTCCCACACGAACTCGATTTTCGGATTGTTGAAGGCCTTGTCCTGCATGATCTTCGAGGCCCGCAGCGAGTCGCGCCGGTGCACTACGGTCACCTTCGACGCGAAGCGCGTCAGAAAGGTCGCTTCCTCCATGGCGGAGTCGCCGCCGCCCACCACCAGGATTTCCTTGCCCCGGAAGAAGAACCCGTCGCAGGTGGCGCAGGTGGATACTCCATGGCCGATGAGCGCTCGCTCGGAATCGAGTCCCAGCAAGCGCGCGTCGGCTCCCGTCGCGACGATGAGCGTCCGGGTGCGCACCTGGCGCCCGTCGACCGTGAGAGCGAGAGGACCGTCGTTCAGCTGGGCGGCGGTGGCATCGCCGGTCACGAAACGGGCGCCGAAGCGCTCCGCCTGCCGGCGCATCTGGGCAATCAGCTCGGGGCCCAGGATCCCCGACGGGAAGCCGGGGAAATTCTCCACGTCGGTCGTCAGCGTCAGCTGTCCTCCGGCGGCCCGCCCTTCCACGACCAGAGGCTCCAGGTTCGCGCGCGAGGTGTAAATCGCGGCGGTCAGTCCCGCGGCTCCCGAGCCGAGGATGATCACTTTCTCTAGATTCCTGGCGTCGATACCGTCGCTTTGCTGCTTCTTGTCCGCCGATCCCATCATGCGATCCAGCTCCCCCGAGGCGGCCAGCGCGTGCAGCTCGTCCGAGCCGCCGATTCCCCGGCCGTCGATAAAAATCTGGGGCGCCGTCCGGCGCCCCGATCGCTCGATCATCTCGCGCTCGGAGAGCGGATCCCGGCTCACCGGGATCTCACGGTAGGCGATTCCCTTCGAGGCGAGCAAGCTCTTCGCACGGGTGCAGTAGGAGCAGTATTCCTTGGTATAGATGACGACGTCGGACATCGACAGGCTCCGTACGAGGCGTCATTGTAGCATCGCATAGCGTTTGGATGCGGGGGGCGGCCGGACGATTCCGGCCGCGACTCTGGCGCGGCCCTCTCCGCCCGGCCGTTGACACTTTGCCCGCGCGGTGCCCATAATCGCGCCCCTTCTCGACGAGGCATTCGACATGAGCTCCGCGGAGCCCCCTCGCCTTCCCCCCGGGCAGGTACAGACCCGCAAATGGCCTGTTCTGACCTTTGGAGAGACGCCTCGCATCGATCTGGCGACCTGGCGCTTTCGACTTTTCGGCCGGGTCGCCCGCGAGATCAGCCTGACCTGGGAAGATTTCAAAGCCCTGCCACGAGTGGAGCGCATCTCCGACATCCACTGCGTCACCCGCTGGAGCCGACTCGACAATCGCTGGGAGGGAGTCCTTGCCCGCGAGCTGGTGCGCCTCGCGCAGCCGAAGCCTGCGGCCCGCTTCGTGATGGTGCACGGCTATGGCGATTACACCACCAACCTGCCTCTCGAGGCGTTGCAGGGCGACGATGTCCTTTTCGCGCTCAAGCACGACGGTGCGGACCTGGAGCCGGAGCACGGAGGGCCGCTGCGGCTCGTGGTTCCCCGGCTCTATTTCTGGAAGAGCGCCAAATGGGCCAGCGGCCTCGAGTTCATGGACCACGACCGGGCGGGATTCTGGGAGCGCAATGGGTACCACATGCACGGCGACCCCTGGACCGAGGAGCGCCATAGCGGCTGGTGAGCTCCGCTCCCTCTCATGAGCCTCTCCGGTCTGGCCGGCTTCGCCTTCATCGCGCTGTTCCTGTTGATGGGTCTCTACCGGGCGCATGCCCGCGAGCTGCCGGTGTATCGGCGTCCCGCCTTCTTCATCCATCCACGCCTCCGGCTCCTGTGGACCCTGGTGCGCGCCGCCCTGTTCTTGGCGGGCTGGACGCTGGCCTGGCGTGCCAGTCCAAAGATGGCGGGCGCTGCGGCGCTGCTCATCGGGGCGGCCTGGGGGTGGCGAAGCTACCTGCAGGGAAGGCGTCACCGCCGGCAGATGGTGCGCCGCGCCTTCGAAGCCGAGAGAGCGCGCGACCCCGAAGCTTCCGAAGCGCAGGCTCTGCGCCGGGTGCTGCACGCCATGCATCCTCGCTGGGGAGAGGAGCTGATCGAGCAAATCGCCGCCGACAATCCGACGCCCGAGGCGGTGGCCGACATGGTGGTGCGCATGGAGCGCGGCGGCCTTGGTGCCGGCTTCCATCCCGCCCGCCTCCTGCGCCGTCGGTGACGGCGTGGCGTCTTGTGCGGCATGGGCCCCGCCCCTATAATCGCCGCAGCATGACCACGAAGACTCCACCTCTCCTCGAGCACCGCGCCGCGCGCTTTCTCTCCCCCGAGCCGGAGGTGAGAATCGCCCAGGCCTTCCAGCGCTCTTTCGACAACATGGTCGCCACGGCGCGCACCTGCTATTCAGCCAGCGGCATCATCGTCGAGGACGATGTCTCGGGTGTGGAGAGCCTGCCGCCCGAGAAGCGGGAGAGCAAGCGCAAGCGGCGCGACCAGCTGGCCCGGGATCTGTACGAGGCCGGACACCACACCACGCTGCAGCACGCCCATTTCCAGTTCACGCTGAACAACGTCTCGCGGCAGTTCATCTGGTCCTTCCTGCACAGCCATCCCTTCTACAACTCCGAGCAGGTGAGCCAGCGCTACGTCGAGGTCAAGCCGGGGAACTGTGCCATCCCGCCGCTTTCGGGGCAGGCGCGTAGCGTCTACGAGCGCACGGTGGAGCGCCAGGTCTCGGCCTACCAGGAGCTGTGCCACACCCTGGTGCCGCTGGTCGAGGCCGAGTACTACGAGCGCTTCCCGGCCCGGGACCGGCGCCGCGACCTCTACGGCAAGGAGGTGCAGAAGAAGGCTCAGGAGGTGGCGCGCTATGTCCTTCCGGTGGCCACCTTCGCCTACCTCTACCACACCATCAGCGGCTTGACGCTGCTGCGCTACTACCGCATGGCGAACCAGCTCGACGCGCCGCTGGAGCAGCGCATCGTCCTGGAGAAGATGGTCGAGGAGCTCTTGCGCCTGGAGCCCGATTACCGCGTCATCCTGCAGGAGCCGATGGAACCGGAGGAGATGCCCGAGTTCCAGGCGCTCGGGGGAGCTTCCCAGTGGGCCGACCCGGCCCGCGCCCGGCGATTCGCGTCGGAGTTCGACGCCGAGCTGGGACCCCTGATATCGAAGCTGGTGGATGCGCCGGCGCAGAACGAGGCGATTCTGGCACGCGCGGTGCGCGAGATCCTCGGCCTTCCGGCCGGCGAGATGACCGACGACGAGGCGATCGCCCGGGTCATGGATCCTTCCCGCAACGCTTACCTGGGTGAGGCGCTGAACCTCGACACCCACTCCAAGCTGAGCCGAGCCATGTTCCATGCGCACTACACTTTCCGCAAGCGCCTCAGCCACACGGCCGACTCGCAGAATCAGCGCCATCGCCTCACTCCCGGCTCGCGCCCCATCCTCGCCGCCCACCTCGCCGGCGATCCCGATTTCGCGACGCCGGGCCTGATCCGGCGCGACGCCGCCATCGAGCGGCGCTACCAGGAGGTGATGAGCTTGTCGTGGGAGGGAATCCGGACGCTGCAGGACCTGGGAGTGGATCCGGAATTCGCGCTCTACCTTCTGCCGAACGCCGCCAACGTCCGCTTCACCGAGTCGGCCGACCTGCTCAACCTGCGCCACAAGCACACGATGCGGCTGTGCTACAACGCCCAGGAGGAGATCTGGCAGGCGTCGTGGGAGGAAGCGCTGCAGATTCGGGAGATCAATCCACGCATCGGCGCCTACCTGCTGCCCCCCTGCACCCTGCGGTACATGGCGGGCTCCACGCCCTACTGTCCCGAGGGAAGGCGCTACTGCGGCGAGCCGGTCTGGAAGCTCCCCATCCAGGAATACAAGCGCGCGATTTGAGCCAACGAGCGCCCGCGGCTCATCGCTGCCCTCAGTTGATCTTCAATCCAGGCAGGCGAAGAGATCATCCCCCTCGGATTCGAGGCGGACGCAGCGGATGGTGTGCCGGGGGTTCAGCGGGGAAACGCCGGTGCACAGGTCGAATTGCCATCCATGCCACGGGCAGGTGACGATCTTTCCTTGCAGGTGACCTTCCCCCAAAGGGCCGCCGCGGTGCGGGCAGGAATTGTCGACCGCGAAGAACTCCCCTTCCACGTTGAACAGGGCCAGCACTCTGCCACCGGCGACCACCACCTTGCCGGTGCCGGGCGGCACGTCGGCGCGCGAGGCGACGCGGAAGCGCTCAGCCAAACAGCGCCTCGAGGGCGCGGGGAGCGGCGCAGTGACCTTCTCCGCAAAGGATCAGGCGACCGCCTCTTCTTCCTGGGGATCGGGGACGAAACGCATGCCGTAGTCGGGAAGGTGATAGCTCGAAACCAGGACGCGGATGCCCGGCTGGTTGGGATAGACCATGTCGATCGTCTCCCACGGACAGTCGCGAGCGCAGATGGTGCAGCCGGTGCAGCGGTCCCAGTCCACCCGGCAGATCGGGTTCAGCTCCGGCTGGGCCGGATTCGGCACCTTGACGATGCAATCGACCGGGCAAACCGTGACGCACGCCTCGCAGCCGGTGCAGCCGTTCTCGTTGATGATCGCCTTGGGGCGTGGCTTGCGCGGCTTGCGAGCCGGGGCCGCGGCCGCCTTCGCCGCGGGCGCTGCGGCTGCCGCAGGCGGCGACGGTGCCGCCGCCGGCGCGGGGGAAGCGGCTTCAGGCGTGGCCGGGGCGGGAGGCGCGCCGGCCGGATTGGTCTTGTCTGGATCGCTCATGTCTCGAACACCGTTGCATCGCGGGTCCGCTGCCGGACCCGCCGGAGCGCGGGCGATTCTACACCAACCCGCCGGTTAGGTATGGAAGCTGGTGCCGCAGCCGCACGTCCCGGTGGCGTTGGGATTGGTGAAAGTGAATCCCGTGCCATTGAGGCCGTCGGTGTAATCCAGCGTCGTCCCGTTAAGATAGAGATAGCTCTTCGGATCGACGATCACCTTCACCCCGTGCTGCTCGAAAACCCGGTCCCCCTTCCCCGCTTCCTTCTCGAACACCAGCCGGTAGGAGAGGCCGGAGCATCCCCCTCCCGCCACGCTGACGCGCAGTCCGTAGCCGTCCAGGTTTTCCTTGGTCAGCAGGGTCTTCACCTCCTGGGCCGCCTTCTCCGTCAGTGCAATCATCCGGTTCCTCCTGAAGTGTCGTTGCCGTGCGCCGCTGCCGCGGCGTCGCTCTTGTTGCGATAGTCGTGGATGGCGGCGCGCAGCGCCTTTTCTGCCAGGGCCGAGCAGTGCCGCCGGGCGGAAGGGAGCTCCAGGGCCGCCGAGAGATCCGCCTCCTTGATCTCGGCCGCCTCGCGCAGCGTCTTGCCTTCGGCCCATTCGGAGGCGAGGCTGGCGCTCGCAATCGATCCGGTGCAGCCGAATGCCTTGAAACGGGCCTGCTGGATCCTCTCCCTGCGGATCCGCAGCTGGATCTTCACCAGGTCGCCCGACGCCATGCTGCCGGCGACGCCGGTCCCGACATCGGGATCCTTGGGGTCGAAGCTGCCCGCCTTCGGCAGGTCGGCGCAGCGGGCCATCACCTGATCGCCGGGCTCAACGGGACGCGCCCGCATGGCTCCTCCCTCCCCGGCGGCGCGACGCCTCGTAAAGCGGCGAGATCTCACGCAGCTTCCGGACGCTCGCGATCACCTTCTCGCTCACCTGATCCACCTCTTCGCGCGTGTTGAAGCGTCCGAGGCCGAAGCGCAGCGAGGTATGGATCAAATCGTCGCTCACCCCCATCGCCTTCAGGACGTGCGAGGGCTCCTGGCTGGCGGAAGTGCAGGCCGAGCCCGAGGAGACCGCCACGCCGTTCAGGGCCATCATGAGCGATTCTCCTTCAACGTAGGCGAAGCTCAGGTTCAGGTTGTTCGGAAGGCGCTGGACGGGATGGCCGTTCAGGGCGACCTCCTCGAGCTCCGCCTCGATGCGGTGGTGCAGCCGGTCCCGCAGCCCAGCAAGGAACACCGCCTCCTCCGGCATGACCCGGGCGGCAATCTCGCAGGCTTTGGCGAAGCCCACGATGCCCGGGACGTTCAGGGTCCCCGAGCGCATTCCCCGCTCGTGTCCGCCGCCGTAGATCTGCGGCATCAGGCGGACGCGCGGATTGCGCTTGCGCACGTACAGGGCGCCGACGCCCTTCGGCCCGTACATCTTGTGGGCCGTGAAGGACAGCAGGTCGATTCCCATGGCCTCCACGTCGAGGGGAATCCTGCCCGCCGCCTGGGCTGCATCGCAGTGGAATACAACCCCTTTCTCCTTCGCGATCTTCCCGATTTCGCCCACCGGATGCAGCGTCCCCACCTCGTTGTTGGCGGCCATCAGGCTGATCAGGATGGTGTCGGGACGCAGTGCGGCGCGCAGAGAGTCGGGCGAGACCATCCCGGTGCGATCCACCGGGAGATAGGTGACCTCGAAACCGATCTTCTCCAGCCGGCGGCAGCAATCCAGCACCGCCGGATGCTCGGTGGATCCGGTCACGATATGGCGGCCCCGTTCGGAGAGCATCTGCGCCGCCCCGAAGATTGCCAGGTTGTCCGATTCGGTGGCGCCGCTGGTGAAGACGATTTCCACCGGTCCGGCACCGACGAGCCGGGCGATCGTCTCGCGAGCCGCCTCCACCGCCTCGAGGGCCTTCCAGCCGTAGGCGTGCGTCCTGCTGGCGGCGTTGCCGAACTCTTCGGTGAAGGTGGGCAGCATGGCGGCCACCACGTCCGGGTCGACGGGCGTGGTGGCGTGGTGATCCATGTAGATTCGCGGGTTCTCCACGGTTTCCATCCGATTCTCAGATTTCACGGAGGGTGGTCTTCCCGAGCAGATCCAGCACCTTCTGCTCGACGCGCGCCAGGGGCCTCCGGACGGAGCAGCTCTTCTCCTGGTCGCAGGGGCCTTTGCGCGGATTGGAGCAATCGAGCAGCGCCAATGGGCCTTCGATGGCCTCGAGCACGTCGAGGACCGTCAGGGACCCGGAGCTTCTCCCCGGCGAGTATCCCCCCTTGGTGCCATGCTGGGAGACGAGAAAGCCTTTCCGCGCGAGCTTCTGAAGCAGCTTGGCGAGGACCTCGAAGGGGATGCCGTAGGCCTGCGCAATCTCCCGGGCGCTGGAAGGCTGGTCCTCCTTCGCCAGGATGTGCTTGAGGGCCATCAGGCTGTAATCGGCTTTCTTGCTGAGGCGAATCATCGGTCAGCCCTCTTGCTTGACAGAGGCACCGTTGGACGCGGCGGCCGCAAAGCTGCCGCGCGTCAACGGCCGGCACTAGTACAGTGGTTACGCAAACCCACGATCAATACTCCGATCCCTAGTAATATCCGACCTATTTCACCGGATATTCTAGGGTTCGCGTCGCTGGAGTGTCAAGAACCGGAGACAGATTCGGCGGATTTTTCCGGCATGCGAGGCACAAACGCGGCCGTTCGTCAGGCTTGCGCCGTACGGGAGTAGTGCAGGAAGAGCTCGCCTCCGGCGCGCCGTACGCTGGCGAGGGAAAACCACCTGAATTGGGCCGGGGAGAATCCCTTACCGTCCACCGGGCTGGGGCTTTCGATGCCGCCGATCACCACGGGGCAGAGCGTCAGGTAGACCTCGTCGATCAGCCCGAGTCGGAAGAACTCGAAGTTCATGGCGCCGCCCCCTTCCAGGAGCAGCTGGCGCACCCCGCGGCGGTGCAACGTTCCGACCAGATGCCGCGGGCTCACCGATCGGCCTCGCGACACCAGGACCTCGGCCAATTCAGCGGCGCGCGCCCTCATGCGGGCGGGCGCGGCGGTGGTCGTGAAGACCATTTTGCGGGTATCCCTGGCCGTGAAGAAGCGACCCTCCAGGGGAACGTCGAGGGAGGCGCTGAGGAGGACGTTGAGGGGTTGCTCGGGCCTGCCGGCGGCGACCCGCTTGCGGACGAGGCTTCGGGAGCGGATGCGCAACGGGGCGTTGGCAGCCCGGAGGGTTCCGCCGCCCACCAGCACCGCGTCGGCGCGGAATCGGATCCGGTCCATCAGGGCCCGG
>DASTZC010000067.1 GCA_035764505.1 Candidatus Polarisedimenticolia bacterium | reverse complement strand
AGCCTTGGGTACCAAAGGCGGCTTGCCTTGACGACCTCCTGCCCTTCGACGAGTACGGTGAACTCGCCGATCCCTCCGGCAAGCGTCGCCACGTCGGCCTCGCATTCGCTTCTCAGCCTGGCGGCCAGACTGGCCGCCATTCCACGCTTGATCGGTCAAACGAAGCAGTAGCGGATTTCAACCTTCACGTTCCGTCTCCTCTTGTCGCGTTCCCCGCGATATCACGGCCGATACTCTCCGGTTCTTCGAGCTCTTCGAGGCAGCTTGTCAGCTCCGCGCGATACCTTCCGAACATGCGCCGGGCGTAGGCGCGGCCGCTGCGCCAGGCCCAGCCCGCGAAGGCAGCCCCGGCGATCAGGACGCCCGCGGTGAGCCAGCTCGCCGGGTGGTGCCAGAGCAGAAATCCCGCCGCGGAGGCGATCCCCACGGCCACGCAAATCATGTAGGTTGCGAAATAGAAGCGCGAAGTCGAATCGATGGCGGCGACCAGCGCCGCGAGCGATTCCCGGAGACTGCCGCTCGCGGTCAGCGTCCTGAGCCGGTATTCCTTATAGGCGAGGACGCCCAGGATCGGAGCCAGGGTCGCCAGGACGCCGATGCTTGCGAGGATGGTTCGTGACGTGGACCTTCCGCCCAGTGAAAGCATGAGCACCGGGATCACGGCCAGGGCCAGATAGTTGTAGCTTTCGGCCCTTACCCTCCGGATCGTCCTCTGCCGGATGTCGGCCGTGCGCGATTGAATCATCGACCGGACCTCCTCGCCGCCGATGCGGGTCGCTCCCTGCGGGACAGCGGCTTTCCATACCTGCTTCAGGACATCCAGATCCGTCACTGCATCTCCCTGGCGAAGCCCTGGAGCCTGGCCTTGATGCGGTTCAACCTGACCCCGACATGGTTCTCGGAGATACCAAGGATGCTTGCGATCTCCTTGTAGCTCAGTTCCTCGAGATAGAGGAGAACCAGGGCACGGTCGACTTGATTCAGCCTCTGGATCAATCCGTACAGGAGATCGACCTGTCGGGAGTCGCCGCCCGACGCCGGCGCCATCGGCTCCTGCGCCGCCTCGAGTGCTGTCGGCGTCCGGGTCCTCGTCCTCCTTCGCAACGCGCTGATGGCCGTATTCAGCGCCACGGAATAGACCCAGGTCCCGGGTGAAGATTCACCCCGGAAGGTCGGATAGCTCTTCCAGAGCTGGTAGACCATTTCCTGGAACAGATCCTCACGGTCCTCCGGAGAGTCGGCGTAGGCTCTGCACACCCGACGGAGGATGAGCTGACAGCCGTTCAAGAACTCCAGGAATTCCTGATCCAGGCTCTCCGGCTTCATGCGCCTCCTGTCGATCAGGTTAGTCGCCGTGGGGAGTGGAAACTTACATCACCTCCCGATCTTTCCAGCCTGCCGGGACGAAAAGAGAAGTGCGATTACTCGGGGCGAAACGATGATGGGCTGGGGATCACAGCGCCTGGCGCTCTCCTTCGTCGGCCACCGAGAATCCGGCCCGGGTGATGCGCCGGCGGGCGTCGCCGCGAGGATCGAGGGCAGGGTTGGAATGATTGAGGTGGAGGAAGCGCACCTTGGCCCGCTCCTTTTCTGCAAGGCCGGCGAGGCGCGCCATCGTCTCGACGATGAAGGGGTGCGGAATCTCCGACATGTTCCTCCCCGGCAGCTCTCCCTCCGCGTAGAAGGTGCCGTCGACATAGGCCACGTCCACCGAGGCCAGCGCCTTTTCCAGCGGCGTGCCCCACTTCTCCCATTTGTCGATGTCGGGAATATAGAGGACGGAACGCGCCGGCCCGCGGATGCGGTAACCCACCGTCTCGCTGTACTCGTCGCGGTGCGGGACCGGAAGCGGCGTCACGGTCAGCTTCCCGGAGAGCATGACTTCCCTTCCAGCTTCCAGGGGCCTGATGTCGATGTTCTTCAGCTTGACCAGCTGGTCCCACGGGCCCGAGGTCTCGAGATAGCGCCGCATCCTGGGCATCGCATAGACCGGGACGCTGTTCGTCCCCATTACTTCGCGCCCGAGCTGCATCAGGCCGGTGTAATGGCCGACGTGGGCGTGGGTCAGAAAGATCCCGTCCAGGGCGGGACTCGATTCGGACGGAGCCAGCTCATCCAGAATCCGGAGCTGCTCCCGGAAATCAGGCGTGGCATCGATGAGCCAGCGGCGCTGCGTGCCCGGCTCGACGATGGCCAGGGAAGCGACATGCCGCCTCCGAGCCGGATCCCGCCATGCCGGCGCGCAGCACCTCTGCCGGCACCCGGCCTGCGGATACCCCCCATCCTGCGCAATCCCCAGCACCACGACATATGGATTCTTGCTGGCTTCACCGCCAGGCTCAGAAGCCCCGAGGGGCAAGCAGGCCAGCACTGCCACCATCACTGCTGCCAGGATGAGCCAACGCAAGGTCATCCCCCACAAGTGTCGCGCAACAGAAATCGCGTTAGCACCGAGGCGGCCGAGCCGCCCGGATCGCAAGGCACGTCGAAGCGCCGCGTACCCATGCGGTACGCAAGCGAGACGCAACGCCGCGAGCCGGGATGGATCGGCAGCCGAATGCAACGCGATTTCCGGCGCGCGACACTAGAAGGCTTGCCCAATCGAGAAGTTCCACTCGCCCGGTGATTCGTCGTCCTCCCGGTCGAGCTTCCAGCCATACTCCAGGCGGAACGGGCCGATCGGCGTATCGATCCGTATCCCCGTGCCCGCCACCCATCGCATCCTCAGCGGGAACAGCTCCGAGACGCTGCTGGCCAGGTTGCCCGCATCGACGAAGACCACGCCGCGCAGGAACCGCCAGATCGGGAAGCGGTACTCCTCGTTCACGATGAACAGTCCTTCGCCGCCCAGCGGCTCGCCGGTGACCGGGTCCTTCGGCCCCAGCTCGTCGCGCTCGAAACCACGCACCGTCGTGTCGCCGCCCGCGAAGAAGCGCTCCGAGATCGGCACCAGGTCGGTGGGCCGGTACGGGAATTCCATGCCAATCCGCAGCGCCTGTGCCCAGACCGCGGTATCGGCCACCTTGTGGAACCAGGTCCCGAGTCCATAGAAACGGACGTAGTTCACGTCGGAGCCGAGAGAGTTGTCGAAGACGCTCACGTCGAAGCTGTCGAAGGTCCCTTTGTGCGGGTTGAAGAAGTCGTCGCGCGAATCGTGCGTGTAGGAGAACGAGGGTCCCGACAGGCGCAGCGACTGCACCCCCGCCTCGGACGGCGTCACCTGGAGATCGGAGACGTCGACGTCCTTGATGGTGTAGCGGTAATAGGTCCTGTCCTGCTTCGTGTGCTTGCGCATGAGCTGCAGCGTCGTCCCGAGGGTCTCCTCGGTGAAGCTCTCTCTTTCCTGGCGGGCCCAGTAGCCGGTCAGCAGGCTTTCCAGCTTGCGATTGAACAGGAAGGGGTCCTTCAGCAGCACCTGCGCCCGGCTGTCGATGGCGCTTCCCCTCAGGATCACCGAGAAGGTGCGGCCGCGGCCGAACAGGTTGGTGTTGGTGATGTCGTAGAGCCCACGGATTCCTTCCTGGGAATCGTATCCGGCCCCGACCGACTGGATCAGGTTGTCGGACTCGGAAACCTTGACGCGCACCACCGGATGCTCCGGGTCGGGTCCGGCCTCTTCCGTCAGCTCGACCGTCTGGAAGACCCCGAGCCGGTACAGGGCCCTCTGGCTTTGCAGCAGCTCCTCCTGACTGAGCGGATCGCCCGCCTGGAAGGTCATCTCTTTCTCCATCGTCTCCTTGCGGGTCAGGAGGTTCCCTTCGACCTTGATGTCCGAGACGTAGCGGCGCGTCCCCTCCTCCACCTTGTAGACCAGCTCCGCGGAATTCGGCCCTTCCAGGTCGTAGGCGATCTTCGCGTTGCGGAAGCCGGCCCGATCGTAAGCCAGACGGATCTGCTCGGCGCCGGTGCGCACCTTCGTCCGCAGGTAGGGGTCGCCCGGCTTCAGGGAAACGGCGCGCAGCAGGAAATCCTCGGTGAGCGCCGTGTTCCCCTCGACCTTGATGTCCTTGATCCGCACCGGCTCCCCCTCGGTGATCGCGAAGCGCAGCGTGGCCCGCGTCCCGTCATCGGTCACGACAATCTCCGGTGGCGGGACCTTGGCATCGGGGTAGCCGGCGAAGAGGTACTTGGCCCGCAGCCTCCCCGCGTCGACCTTTGCCTCATCCGGATCGACCGGATCGTGCTTTTCCGGTTTCGAGCGCAGAACTCTCAGCAGCTCTTCGGTCTCGAAGTTCTTATTTCCGGCGATCTCGACCCGATCGAGGATGGCCCTGGGCCCTTGGCTCGCCGTCAGGATCGTCTCCCGCTTCTCAGGCGTATCCACGGGGACATCGACCTTCACCTCCGCTTTCAGGTAGCCCTCCTTGCGCAGCAGGTCCCTGAGCTTCTCACCCGCCTCTTCCGGCGCATCTTCCGGGAAGACCGATTCCTTCCAGAAACCCATCAGCTTGCGACGGTATTTGCGGTCTTTGTCGGTCCCGTCCACCTCGAGGCTCACCTTGGGGCCGGGGTTTACCTTCAAGGTCAGGTCGACCAGGTCCGGCTGCCCTTCGATCTCGGTCTCGATCGCCTCGACCGTCGCCTGCCAGTAGCCGCGGTCGTGGTAGCTCTGCAGCACCCGGTCCTCGCCGGCGTGCATCTTGACGCGATCGGCGACGTCGCCCGCCTCCAGGCGGAACTGCCGCTTCAGCCGCCACCACCCCTTCAGCTCCGGGTCCCCTTCGACGGTGAAGGTCCTGATCCTGCGGGGCTCCTTCTTGTTGCGCTCCGAGGCGCCGGGGCCGGTCTTCATGCGCCAGACGTAGCGCAGGTCGCCGGCGATGGCGCCGTCGCTGTCGCGCGTCGAGGTGAACTTGAAGTCGCGCCCCAGCTTGTAATCGAGCTGGTAGATCTCTTCCGACGAGGAGCCCAGAAGCGTCGAGTAGGCGGCCGAGAGGTTCTCGGTCACCTGCTTGCCGACGCGGATGCGCGAAGCCGGGTCCCCCTCCCGCCCCATGACCATCGGGTCGATGCTCAGCTCGTCCAGTCCTGTCACCCCCTGAAGCGCCCCGCCCAGCCCCTGGGCCAGCCCGCCGGTGAGCGCCTTGGCGGCCGTCTCTTCGAGCGCCCCCTGGCTGGCGGCGGTCGAGCCCTGTTGCAGGGTGCTGCCCGTCACCAGCAACGCCAGGATGTCCTGCTGGCTCAACGACGGATTGGAGGTGAGCTGGTATTCCAGGTGCTCCAGGGACCCGTCCAACGTCAGGTAGATGTCGTAGTCCTGCACCCGCGTGGTGGCGGCGATGTCGAAATAGGGATTGAAGCGGTCGATATCCACCAAGTCGATGTTGCCGCGCGTCACCTCGTACTCCACCTGCCTGAACTTGACGATGCTCCCTTCGAAAGCACTCACGCGGCCCGTCACCTCCGGCGCACCGACCGTCCCGCCGACGTGCAGGTTCGCGTGTCCTTCCATTCGGGCCAGGTCGTTGACGATCCAGAGCCCCCGCTCGGCCCGGATACCCAGGTCGAGCGCGATCGCGGAGAAAGCACCGCCTCCCAGCCCCTCCTCGTCCACGGGCGGTAGAACATCCTGGCCGCCGGCGAGCGAAAAGAGGCTCCGCTCGATCTGGAAATCCTTCGAATAAACTCCTCGGACGAGCTGGATGTCGCCTCCCAGCCTTCCTCCCGCCTGGCCGTAATCGAGGGCCAGCTGCATGTCATAGCGGCCCCGAAAGCCGTCGGGGTACTCGAGCTTCACGTCCCGTCCTTTCAGAGTGAGCTGCATCGAATCGAGGACGATACCCCGCAGCTTTCCTCCCCCTTCCAGCTCGACCGTCCCGCCGCCGGCCAGGAACCGCACGTCCTCCAGGTGGAAGAGGTTGTGCTGGTCGAGGACCACCTTCCCATCGAGCTCGGTGATCGCCAGAGGCAGCCCCGCACCGCGCAGCTTGCCGCCGCTGACGCTGGCCCATCCGGTCAGCAGGCTGGCCTCCGGGGTCATGTCGAAGGAGGCCTGGATCGTGCCATCACCCCCTGCCTGCAGCCCCGGGAAGAAGGAAGCCAGCGCGGCAAGCGCCACCGTGCCGTCGGCACTGAAGTGGTAGGTCCCCAGCTCCGGCTCGGCCACCCCGACCAGCTTGATGTCGCTTCCCGATCCGGCCAGGCGCACCGGCGTCAGCTCCAGCCTGGGGGAGCTCCAGCGGAAGAAGGTCGGCACCTGCGAATCGAGGAGGATCGAGCCGAAGCGCGCCCGGATCTTCACCAGGTTGCCGGAGGCGTCGAAGCGCGCAGGACCTTTGAGAAACCCTTCCACCCGCACCCCGCCGCTGAGCGTCAGATCCGAGTCGCTTACCAGGACTTCCTCACCCAAATGGGTGAGCGGCAGGACGAAATCTTCCAGCAGGAGATCCCCGTCGAAGCTCATGCGCTTGTCCCAGAGGATCCGGCCGGTGAAGTTCATCCCCTTCACCTCAGGGACGACCGTCAAAGCACCCATCGCCGGATCCGCGGTGAAGCGCGCCTCGACCGCCCCCGTCTCGATGCCGCGGACGAAGACCCCGGGGGTGCTTGCCACGGCCGCCAGCTCCCAGCGCGCCATGGTCCCTTTGAGCGTGGCGTGAGCCTGCACCGGTCCGGAGATTTCCACCGGGACCAGTCCGGCCTCGTAGATCCAGCGCAGGTCCAGATCCTTCCCCTCCGCCTGGAGATCGAGCGGTCCGCCGTCCAGGCCGATCGACCCCTGGGCGCTGAGCACTCCGTCCCCGCGGAGGACCCGGAGCTCGGCCAGCTCGATCGCCTCGCCCTTCAGGACGAGACGGCCTTCGGCGCGGTTGAACGGAATGCTGGCGAGCATCGGCTCATCCATCCTCCAGGTGACCTCGCCCTCCGGATGTGAGACGGTGCCAGCCACATCCCCCTCAGCGGTGACGTTGCCTGCCACCGGGTAGTCCAGGCCTGCCCATTGCTGGATCCAATCCGAGGGGAGATTTCCTACCGAGCCCATCACCCGGATCGCTCCGCCGCTGCGCCAGCTTCCCGATAGATTTGCGGTCACGATCCCTTCCGAGAGCACCAGCTCCTCCCAGGCCACCGAGTCGGCATCGGCCTCGATCCGGGTCGTAAGTTGTCCCAGGGAGACGCTTTGAAAGAAGAGGGGCCCTGCGCTGACGCTCCCGGAAAAATGGGGCGCGGTCCCCTGCCATCGCACCTCTCCCTGGTAGGCCGCTCGCGCTTCGGGCGATTCGCGCACGATCGACTGGGCCGGCGCGCGCAGAGCGTCCGGGACCTTTTCCAAGAGGAAGGAGAGACGCTCCAGCTTTGACGCTTCCAGGTCGAGGGAGCCTGCCCCGGCACCCTTCCCATTAACAGGTAGGGTTCCGCGATAGGTCGCCTTGAGGGTGGGCGTCGTAGCCACCGCCGGCTGCAGGTATAGGAGGCCATGGCTTACCTTGAATCGGGAGGTCCCCCGGACTGGCTCGCGCCCTCCGGCCTGAAGAGTGCCCACCAGCGAGACCTCCCCCTCCGCCTCGAGGCTCGCCGGGTCCAGCTCCTGGAGCCGGTAGGTGCCGCGATGCCGGACGCGGCCCGTAACCGGAATCCATTCCTGCCCAGTCCAGGCCAGGACCTTCGATACGGAGGCTTCCTCGACCTCGATAGTCGCCGAGAGGTCGGGGAGCTTTTCCGGCTCGTTCCATACCAGCTCGGTCTCGCCTGCGACATGGCCGCCGTCGAAGACCTCCGCCTGCACCTGGCTCAGCTCCAGGCGATCGGGAGCGTACTCGGCGGCGCTCGTGACCTTGCTGAGCGTGAGGCCCGCGTAGGTCAGGCTGCCGGAGGTCAGGGTCCCTCGCAGGTAGGGGCCATCCTCCTTGAGCAGGCCGCGGGCCTGGATGTGCGCGTCGCCGCTCAGATCGCGCAGGACGGGCCGGGGCGTCGCGCGGGGCTCGAGACTGCCCCGGACGTCGGCCGAGATCGCGGGCGTAGCGCCGCTGTAATCGAGCCCGATCGATCCGGTAGCGGCGAAGCCCCCCTCCAGGCTCGCATTCAAATCGGAAACCCGCACCTCCCTGCCGGCGATCCGGATTGCGCCCGCCAGCTTGCCGCTCAAGTCGTGCTCGTCGACCCGCATGTACAGGGTGGCCGGCTCCAGGCTTCCTTCCAGGGTGCTCGACAGGAAACCGGTCGAGGCGGCGCTGCCGTTGACCCCCTCGAGCCGCCCCGACAGGCCGCTCGGGTCATCCGTCACGCTCAATCCGCCGTTCTGCAGGCGGATCCTGCCGAAGCTGATCGGGAGGAAGGGCTGCGTGGAGGGCTCCCCGGGGGCCACGGGCGCGACGCCATGACGGCGGTAATCGAGATTCGGCTCCAGCAGATCCACCGACTCGATACGTCGCAGCCTGCCGCGATAGGCCGCATACGGGAGCAATAGATCCGCTTCCTTGCAGGCGAATTTCCACTCGACGCCACCCGCCTCGCGGGTCTCGATCCTGACATCCCTGAGAATGAGACGGGGCGGGAAGAGGCGTACCTCGAGCGAGCCGATCGTCACGGTCCCGCCGCTCAGGTCCGAGACGTACTCCAGGACCTTGGCGTGGACGTAGCGGCTGGGCCACGGTGTCAGGACGGCGAAAAGGATGGCCGCCGTGACGAGCAGCAGCAGGGTGTAGGCGATGCGGCGAAAGATTCGGGCTCGGGAGGCCACCTCGGCTCCGTCGGGCCCCCCGCGCGATGACAGGGGAGCTATCTGCCAGCGGTTGCGTAAGGTCTTGCGCGCGCGACGATTATAGTGGCCGCATCGCGGTGCTGCCAGGGCCCTGCTTCCGCCGCCGGACGAATTCCCGAGGAATGGATCGATTCAGGGCCTTGTGGTATAAGAGGCCGCTCATCGACAGGAAAGTTCGAGTTTCACGAGACTCCTTCGCGGAAAGACGCCGGCCCAAACCGTGGAGACGCGCGAACGGATCCCGCTGCAGAACCGGCTTCGCTATCCTGTCCTGGGGCTGGCGCTCCTGGCGCTGATCTGCCTCGTCCTGACCCACGGGTACGGTCTCCCCGCCCCGCCCTGGTTCCAATCCGCCCAGACGATCCTCCTGAACACGCTGACGATCCTCTTCCTGGCCGACATGGCGCTGAACCTTGTCTTCGAGCCCGATCGAGGTCCCTGGCTCAAGAGCCACATCCCCGATCTGATCCTGGCTCCGGGCGCCTTCTACTTCCTGTTCCACGGGCAGGCGGCGATGAGCGGCGGCCTGGTCATTGCACGGGAAGTGTTCGTCGTCTACCGTCTGGTGTCGAGGACCCGCTGGTTCCAGCAGCTGCCGCTGGCGCTGCAGCTGCGCCCGACCCAGCAGCTGGGGCTGAGCTTCCTGGGACTCATCGTGGCGGGGGCCTTCCTCCTGACCATTCCGGCCGCGACGCGCGACGGGCATGGAGCCGCGCCGATCGACGCCTTGTTCACCGCCACCTCCGCGGTCTGCGTCACGGGGCTGGCCGTGCTGGACACCGGCAGCACCTACACTCTGTTCGGCAAGTCGGTGATCCTGGCGCTGATCCAGGTCGGCGGCCTGGGGATCATGACGCTGTCCACCTCGATCGCCCTCATCTTCCAGCGCAAGCTCGGACTGCGGACGCGGGCGATGATGGAGCTGCTGGTGGAAGGGCCGTCGCTGCAGCACATGACCTCGGTGGTCTTCAACATCGTGCGGGCGGCCCTGCTGATCGAAGCGGCCGGCGCCGTCCTGCTCTACCTGCGCTGGCGGAAGGATTTCGTCTCCGAGACGGAAGCGATCTTCGCGAGCATCTTCCATGCCGTCGCCGCCTTCTGCAACGCCGGCTTCTCGCTGCTCCCCGACAGCCTGGAAGGATATCGCGGCAGCGTGACCATCAACCTGATCCTGATTCCGCTCATGGTGATGGGAGGGTTGGGGTTCACCGTGCTGGCCGCTTTCTTCAACGCCGGGACGCTCCGCCTGCGCTGGAAAGAGCGCCGTCGGGCTACCGTCCACGCCCGGCTGGCGCTCACCGCCACGCTGATCCTTCTGGTGGCGGGGGCGCTGTTCATCTTCTTCTTCGAGTTCGACGGGGCGCTCGCCACGCTGAGCCTCAAGGAGAAGGTGCTTGCTTCCACCTTCCAGTCCGCATCGCTGCGGACCGCGGGCCTGCGCACTCTGGATCCCGCGATGTTCCAGAACGTGACGATCTGGCTGATGGTCCTCTGGATGTTCATCGGTGGCTGCCCCTCTTCCGCGGCGGGGGGAATCAAGGTGACCACCGCCGCCATTCTCGTGCTGGCGGTGCGCTCCATGCTCCTGGGGCGCGACGACGTGGAGGTCTTCGGCCGGAGGATCCCGAAGGAAGCGGTGTACAAGTCGATAGCCATCACCACCATCTCCCTGCTCGCCGTGACGGTGGGCTTCGCGCTCCTGCTGGTCAGCGAGGGCGGCTCGTTCGTGGGACTGCTGTTCGAGACCGTCTCGGCGTTCGCCAACGTGGGGCTCTCGTTGGGAGTGACGCCGACCCTGACCGGAGCCGGCAAGCTGATCCTCATCCTGCTGATGGTGGCCGGGAGGCTCGGACCGCTCGCCCTGGCCCTCGCCGTGGGCGAGAAGACGCGCCGGGCCTCGTTCCGCCTCCCCGAGGCCAGGATCCTCGTCGGATGAGCCACCGGGAGACCGCATGAAGCAGTTCGCCGTGATCGGGCTGGGAAAGTTCGGCACCAAGATCGCCCTCACGCTGGCCGACAAGGGGGGACAGGTCCTGGTGGTCGACGAGGACATCCGCAAGGTCGAGGAGATCAAGGACCAGGTGGCGCAGGCGGTCTGCCTCGATTCGACCGACGAGGACGCCATGCGCGCCGCCGGGCTGGAGGACGTGGATGCGGCCATCGTGAGCACCGGGGGCAACCTGGAGCACTCGATCCTGACCACCGCGATCCTGAAGCGCCTCGGGGTGCCCCACATCGTGGCGCGCGCCGCCTCGGCGTTGCACGCCCAGATCCTGGAGCGCGTCGGCGCCACCCGGGTCATCAACGTGGAGGAGCAGATGGGCGAGCAGGTGGCGCGCAGCATCATCGCTCCCGCCATCCAGGAGCAGTTCGCCCTGGCCACGGGCCACAGCCTGGCGGAAGTGGTGCCGCGCCCCGAGTTCATCGGGCAGACGATCGGCAAGCTCAACTTCCGGCAGGCGTATGGAGTGAACATCATCGCCATCCAGAAGCGCATCCCCTTCGTGACTCCGGAGGGGAAGAATGCCTACCAGATCCAGATCAACGACCTTCCGAAGCCCACCGACGTCCTGGAGGAGGACGACGTGCTCGTGGTGGTGGGGAGCGACGAGAATATCGAGCGGCTGGCGCGCGGCGAGGCTTCCTAGACAGCACTCATTCGCGGGGAATTCATCCAGGGGGGACGAATGGGCATCACCGGAGAGACGGGAGGCGAGTTCATCCAGACGTTCCAGGCGCTCGCCGAGAACGCGAGCGCCGCGGCGGCCATGCTGGTCCGGGTGACCGAGGAGCCGATCAGCGGCCAGACCGCGTCGCGCCCGCGCTCGGCCGGGCTGGCGCTACCGGCCCAGGAGCGGAGCGGGCATCCCGCCGCCACGGGCCTGGATCTGGTGCACGACTGGGATCTTCGCCAGCTCGTCGCCACCATCGACGGCATCATCGACCAGGCGCACGGCATCGCCGACAAGGCGATCTTTTTCGGATTGCAGGATCGAGTTCACGGGGCCTCCGAGCTGGCCCAAATTCTCCGGCAGCAGACCCTCGAGATTCAGACCGCCATCCGGGCGATCGGCCAGAGCCAGCGCGTGCGCGAGCTGTGCGTCGCCGTCCACCGGCTGGAGGTCGAAGCCGACCGGGTCTTCCAGGAGGCGATGCGCCGGCTCTTCCGCCAGGAGCCCGATCCGATCCGGCTCCTCAAGGCCCGCGAAATCCTGGAGTCGATCCACCGCGCCACCGACGCCTGCGAGGATGCCGCGCAGATCCTGGAGACCCTCGCCCTGAGGTGACCGCCTCGGCTTCGCCGGGAGGAGACCCATCGTCGCGCCGCGCGGTCCCAGCAGCTTTCTGAAGATCCCGGTACGGACCCGGGAGATCGAGCGCCGCCTTTCGCTGCGGAGCAAGGTCTCCCTCGCCATCCTCTTCTCCTTCCTCGTTCTCATGCCGGTCACCGGGCTCTCCCTGTTCTACCTCAACGGCATTCTCGACGACGTCCAGTCGATCACCGAGATCGACGCCCAGATCGTCGAGACCACGCGCTCGATCGCGGCGCGCCTCGACGAGGTGGCCGAGAACGAGGTGGCCTACGTGCTGCTGCGGGACGAGAGCTACCTGGAGCAGAGCCGCCGCGCCATGGACGAGATCGCGCAGACGCCGCTGGAGGGGCTGCCGCACCTCGGAGGCCAGGACACCGGCTACGGCGCGGTGCGCGACCTGGCGGCCGAGTACAACCTGACTCTCACCCGCCTGGCCGATCTCTACGCCGGCCCTGCCGCCGGGCCGGAAGCAATCCCGGAGCTGGAGCAGAACCTGGCGCGCATCGCGGACCGGCTGCGCGCCCTCAAGGAGCGCTCCGTGAGCGAGCGCGACCCGCAGGCCCGCCGCCACGTGCTCGAGCTGATGCGCCACACTACTACTTCGCTGGCGGAGACGCTCGTCGAGACGGCCCAGGAGCGCGATCCCGATCGGGCCCGCATCCTCCAGGACCTGATCCGGATCCGCGAGCGCATCGGAGCCATCGCGCATGACATCGAGGAGCGGGCGGCGGCGCACGTCGAAGAGCACCGCGGCCACGTCGACGTCCTGAGCAACCGGGCGCGCCGCAACCTCCTCACGACGATCCTCCTGACCGGGATCGTCTGCATCTCGCTCGTCCTGTATCTGCCCTCGCGCGTCGTCCGCTCGCTCCGGCGCATCACCCACGTGCTGCAGCAGGCGGAGCGCGGCGACCTGGACGTCGCGACGCTGGAGACCGGGCGCGACGAGGTCGGCAGCCTGGCGGTACACCTGAACCGGGTCCTGCGCCATCTCCGCACCTTCGACGAGCTGAAGAGCGAGCGGATGCTCCGCGCCGAGCAGCGTCTCGAGACCCTGGTGGAAAACCTGGAGACCGGCATCGTCCTGGTGGATGATCAGATGCATCCCAGCTTCGTGAGCGACCAGGCGCGCGATCTGCTCGGGTCCCCGCCCGAAGGGGCCGATGACGCCCGCATCGCCGGCCTCCTGGTGGAGGAAGACTTCTCGGAGCTGCTGAAGGCGGCTCTGTCCGCCCAGGCGCGCCAGGATCCACGGGTCGTCGACCTCGATATGGGAGGATCGGAGACCCGGCGCCTGAGAATCTGGGCCGATCCGATCCTTACCGCCACCGGCGAGGTGCGCGAAATCCTTCTCCTGGTGCGCGGCACGGGGAAATAGCAGGCTCTTCTCGACCCCATGATGACCTCACTCTCCGCCGGGCAGCGGTCTGATTCGACAATTGGGCTGCGCCCTTCGGCGGCCATCTCTTAAGTCCATCCCAGCAAGAAAGATGTATTCCGGGCCGTGCGGATTCGACGGTCTACGCGTTATTACAGATCAGAGCATGTATCTCCGGATTCGCGAAGGCTTTGCGGCCGGGACGGGCGACCTGCGGATCGCTACTCCCGGGAGCGTCGCGATCCGTCCACGAGGTTGCGGCCGGAAGGCCGTTCGAAAGGAGAAGCAATGTCCAGGAAGGCACTGTGCGTGGGAATCAACAACTACCCGGGGACGGCGAACGACCTGTCCGGCTGCGTCAACGACGCCAAGGACTGGGCGGCCGCCCTCAAGACACGCGGGTATGACATCACCATGCTGCTGGACGACAAGGCGACGCGGGCCAATATGGTGTCGGAGCTGACCAAGCTGGTAACCGGCGGTGCCAAGGGCGATTCCCTCGTCTTCACCTACTCCGGCCATGGCTCATGGATTCCGGACGACGACGGCGATGATGCCGACGGACGCGATGAGATGCTCTGCCCATACGACATCAGCCAGAACCACTACCTGCTGGACGATGATCTGGCCGATATCTTCGCGAAGAAGGCCGACGGCGTGCGCCTCCACTTCATCTCGGATTCCTGCCATTCCGGGACGGTGTCGAGGTTTGCTCCCTTGGGACCGGAATTCGCGAACCAGCCGAAGGCAAGATTCCTGCCACCGGAGACCTTCCTGAAGTCGAAGGACGAGATCCACGCTGCGCGCCGGGTCGCCCTGATCGGCCACTCTACCCGGCAGAAATACCCGGCTCTGCTGGCGGCGGCCTGCCAGGATGTGCAGTTCAGCTACGACGCCAACTTCGGCGGCCGTCCCAATGGTGCCTTCACCTACTGGGCGCTCAAGGAGCTGGACAAGAAGCCCGAGACACCGATGCAGTGGATGCATGGTATCCGCACCCACCTGCCGACCGGGGTCTATCCGCAAAACCCGCGGCTCTACGGATCCACCGCCGTCAAGCGCGGCCCGATGTTCTGAAGGCCTCACCAGGGAGGGGAAGATGCGGGAAATCAGGTCGCTCGGATTGGGCAAGGCCGCGCCGTACCGCACCCTCGACGTCTGCCAGGACGACGTCGACTCGCGCGATCACCGTTACATCCCCTCCCTGGCACTGCTCCCCGAATATGTGGACCCGAGAGTGGACCGCGGGCGCATCATCCTCGACCAGAAGACGGAAGGGGCCTGCGTCGGCTTCGCGCTGGCCGCCGTCATCAACGCCAGCTTGTCCCGGCGCACCCGCGATTGCGCCCCGCTGGCGGCAGCGAAGGATGGCATCCCCCAGCGCCGGAATCGTGGCGCGAAACCCGGATCGCCGAAGTCGCCGGTATTCCGGCCCAGGCCGGAAATGCTGGCCAGTCCGCGCATGCTGTACGAGATGGCCCGGCGTTACGACGACCTGCCGGGCGAGTCGTACGAAGGATCCACCCTGCGCGCCGCCATGAAGGGGTGGCACCACCACGGCGTCTGCTCGGAGAAGATCTGGCCTTACGAGAAGGGAGAGCCGGGGCATCTCGACGAGGATCGGGCCCGCGAAGCCAGGAGCCGGCCGCTCGGCGCCTATTGCCGCATCGCCGATGACGACGTGTCACACCTGCAGGCGGCAATCGTGGAAGCTGACGCGGTGCTGGCTTCGGCCTGGGTCCATTCCGGGTGGGGGCAGGACCGGCTCGGCGCGAACGGC
>DASTZC010000066.1 GCA_035764505.1 Candidatus Polarisedimenticolia bacterium | reverse complement strand
CCATGTTTCTCCAGGTCCCGGGGTGAGGGCAGTCTACTCCCCGCGCAGACCGGGGACAAAAGCAGCTGTGCCGTGGTCCGGAGATTCCTAGCGTCGTGCCCCGCCGGCCGCCCGGCGCCCTGCCGGCGCGGCCCGTCTCTCCCGGCGGGGTGCCGGCTTCGCTTCCTTTGGCTTCACCACCGGCTTTTCGGGCTCCTCCGCCGAGACGCTCTCCAGGTCCGCAATGACGTCGCGCAGGAAAGCCGCCATCCGCTTTCTCTGGGTCGGAAGGGTGGCGCTCCACTTCTCGCTGTTGGCCCGCTTGTGGGCGATCTTGAACTTCAGCCCGGTGAGCGATGTCGTGTAATCGTTGGCGTTGAGCTTGCGGACGTTCTGATGCGCCAGGATGTACCAGTGGTACTCGGTGCCGACCGGCACGCCCGAGCCTTCCGGCGCGTGCCCCGCGCGGCGCTTGGTGACCGCGTAGCTGATCTCCCAGAGGTCCGGAGTGATCTTGGTTTCCTTCCATTCCCCCTCGTCGTAATACCACTTGTGGCTCCGGCCGATCTTCATCCCGGTGTACTTGCGCCCTTCATATTCCTTGAAGTCGTCGTAGGAAACCGCCGGATCGCTCTTGGCAGGGTTCTTCCGCGTCCGGTGGGCCCTCATGGATGTCACTTTCGCGTTCGTGGGCATGGCTCTTTCCTTTCCCGTCCGCCCGCCGCGGTGCGCCGGTGCCTTGCAGACCGCCGCTTTCTTAGGCAGGTGCTGTTCCATCATGGCCCCGGCCTCACTACCCGGCAATGCAGCGAGAGGAAAGTACCGGATAAACGGTAAGCGGGACTTGCCCGCCCCTCGATGCGGCGCAGCAGCGGCTTATGGGACGGGCGTGAGCGAAAGAGGCTGCAGCATGCTCACGCGATTGCCTTCCGTGTCGGTGAAGGAGACGTAGCGTCCTACTCCGGGGATTTCCATCGGCTCGCCCAGCACCTTGCCGCCCGCCTGCGCTACCTTGCGCGCCGCCGCCTGGATGTCCTCCACGGCGATGACGACGCTGGGAACCTGCGCCGGATAATCGCTCTTCTTCGGGTAGAAGCCTCCGTTGATGGCTCCGGGCTTCGTGGGACGCCCCTGGTCGTTGGTCTCGGTGGTCGTCGCCAGGACATAGCTTCCCATCTCCTGGCCGAGCACCTGAGTCTGCCAGCCGAAGGCCGATTGGTAGAACCGCGCCACGCGCTCGCTATCCTCGTAAGGCATCTCGAAATGGACCACGGAATTCATGGATCTCTCCTTTATTCGCCCGATTCGGTCGGCAGGTTGGCAGCCAGCCAGCCGCTGATTCCCGCGGACATGACCTGGACGTTGTTGTATCCCATCTTGCGGGCGCGGCGGGCGGCGTTCGGAGCCTTCATGCACATCGGGTTGGAGCAGTAGAAAACCAGGGGCGTTTCCTTGTCCGCCGGCAGATCGCTTTCCTCGTAGCCTGCCGGATCGAGGTGCCGCGCCCCGGGGACGCGCGCGTCGATCCAGCTGCTGAGGGAATTCACGTCCAGGATGGTGACCGAGTCGCTCTGGTTCAGCCGGTGCAGATTGTCGGGAGAGATGGTCCGCAATCCCATGAGTCGTGCAAGCATTGGCCGCACTCCGTCGACATTCCCCTGTCAGGGAGGTTCAATGATCACGTCCTTTTTTCGCGGCCGGCGAAGAGCGGCCGCCTTTCCCCTTCCCCACCGGGACCTTGCGCAAAGCGGCGGGCGCCACGAAGCGCCAGGCGTGCTCCAGGACCTCGTGGAGGCGCTTGCGATCCACGCTCGCCAGGCGCACGAGGACCGCAGGATAGTCGCGGTAGTGATCGGTGATGAAGAAAGTCTCAGGGTCCGCCTGCATCAGTGCCTCGCGCATCGGGAAGTCCACCTTGACCGCGAGCGTCTCCCCATCCTCCTTGAGGCGCGCCATGAACTTGCCGCGCACCTTCAACGATGGCGTTCCGTAGGACATGCCGTCTTCCACGCCCGGCAGGCCGAAAGCCAGCTCGCGGGCAATCTGGTAGGTAACCCCGACGGGCTTGCGGGGACGGCTCGGCGCCAATGAGCGCACCGCGCCCGCCGAGCGCTTGCGCTCCGCGCGCCGGGATTCGACCCGTCCGACGACAGACTTCGTCTTCATGTCCGCACCCTAGCACGAGCCGACGGCACAATCGAGACGCGGAGCGGGCCGCTCGTCAGGCATTCCGCCGCGCCTCGGAGTGTGCAACGGCGGCGAGCTGCTCCAGCTCGACGGCGTAGATCTTGCGAAGCAACGGCGGCCCCGTCATCCGCTCGATCCAGCCGCGCAGACCGCGCGCCTCCCATTGCGTGGCGATCTCGACGCGGCACGACTCGGCGGATTCATCCGCCACCCGGAAAGTCGTCCGCGCGCCGTTGTCGTCCAGGTCGGTTTCCACGAGGACGCGGCCCGGCTCCGGCTCGCTGACCTCCGAGCGCATCCGCCGGATGG
>DASTZC010000065.1 GCA_035764505.1 Candidatus Polarisedimenticolia bacterium | reverse complement strand
GGGATAGGTCCGCCGAGGAGCGGGCCAGGCGAGAAATCTCCAGACCGAAGATGGCGCCTACCTCGCCCAGACAGACCCGGCCCACCAGGTCCTTGAAGCCGCTTCGTCCCTCGGCCGAGCGACCCGAGAGCCCCAGGTCGGCGTCGA
The DNA here is from genome assembly GCA_035764505.1 of Candidatus Polarisedimenticolia bacterium. Taxonomy (NCBI): domain Bacteria; kingdom Pseudomonadati; phylum Acidobacteriota; class Candidatus Polarisedimenticolia; species Candidatus Polarisedimenticolia bacterium. The sequence continues at coordinate 1,889 of DASTZC010000065.1, read as the reverse complement.
TCACCTCGACCTGGGAGCGGGGCCAGCCGAAGCGGACAGCCTCGTCGGCGAGCGCATACTGGCGAGCCGTCGACTCGGTGTTCTCGCGCACCTGAGCCATCGAGGACTGTCGGATGTAGATCAGGGCGAGCCGCTCCCAATGGGAGGCGGTGATCTTCTCCGCCCCTCTCATCACCGGCCTCCAGGGCAGCTGCGGCCATGTTGGCCAGCACTGCCACCGCCTCGGAGATCAGCGCCAATTAGGTCAGCTCCCCCCGAGCCAGGAGCTCGATGTTGATGCGTGAGATCTCCTCCAGGGCGCCACGCACCTGGAGTGAGATCGCCGCTCCCCGGCGCACCGCCTCGGCCGCCGAGGCCGGCACGTACACCGTGGGGGTACGGCCTCCCGCTCGTGGGAGCACCACGTAGGTGTAGGGACCGTGCAACTCGCCCCTCGCGCATCGGCATCCCTCCTTGCCACAACGCCGTCCTTGTTCGACTACCGAGCCGGAGATCAGCCCCTCCACGTCTGGCAGCGAGCGCGCAAGACGTCGACGACGGGCCCGTAGGGCTCGAGTGGTCATTGCTGAGATGGTGATCTTGTTTGGCAATGCCATATAAGATCATAGCCGATCCAGGCCCCGCTGTGTACGGCGCGAACGCGGCAGGGCTGCGACCAACTCGGCGAGCGCCGCCAGGCCTTCTGCCGCCAGGCGGTGGTTCAGCGCAGCTGGTACCTGGTCGGTCCAGCCGATCGGCAGGGTCACCCGCCCCGCCAGACCTCCCTCGCAGACCAGCACCCGCTCCGCCCCCGGGCGACGCCGCTCGAGGACGACCGGCAGTCTCTTGCCGGCCAGCGGGTGGTACGGATGGGTGACGACGATCGAGTCCGAAACTGAACTCGGCCGAGATGTATGGGCTTTATGCCGGGACCGTGGGCACGCCGAGCACTCTGACCGCGCCACCCGACTTCTTCGGTATTTCTACCGATCGCACCGGGGGCGGGAAGTAGGCTCCCGAGGACATCCGGTTCCAGAGTTTGTACAGGTTTCCTTTCAGATTCCCTTCGAACTCCGCGATGGACTCCCCATCGACTCCTGCTACTCCTCTGTTCGCTTTGACCCTGCGATACGCCTCCCAGACTGTCTGCTTGGAGATCGCAAATGGTTTCGGTCTTGGCTCGACCGGCGGTTCCTCCTGCCCCGGCAGTTGCCCGCCGACCGAGCCCGGATGACCCGTCCCCTTGGCTCCGCCAGCATTACCAGGCTTCATCGCTACTACGGGACGGTCCGCCACTGCGGCCCGCATCGGTACTCTGCCCCTTGCGGATTCAGCCGCTTGGGGTTCTCCCTCTCGCTCCGGGCTTGCCTCGCGTGGCTTCCCCATCGCGCTATCGAGTCGCAGCTTCCCACGTTCCATGTTGGTGCCTGAACCGGGCTCACGCCGCCTTTACGCCGGATGCCGCCTGGGCCGCAAGCAGGCTCCTCCCAGGCTTGTCCCGAGACCAAAAGCATTCTCGGTTTCGACATCGTTGAGGGCTTTCGACGCGTCATCGACGGTTCACTTTCGTTCGTCTTCTCCGGTTCTCACCTGGCGTCCTCTCATGGTCGCCTTTTCCGCAACGCTCACCACCCCGGCCGTTGTGCCGGCGCAGCTTGCGGTGGTTTGGGGCCTCCTCCTGATAGGCGACCCCGGGGGGCCTTCCCCCATCGTCAACGCAGCACCCTGTCGGGTTGTCACCTACATCAGATCAACCTCCCAGGTTCGTGCTCGCAATGGAAGCTGCAGGACGGCGCCGGGAAGGCCAAGTTCTTGCTCCGTGACCGCGATTCCAAGTTCACCGCCGCCTTAGATCAGGTCTTCGGCTCCGAAGGCGTGAAGGTCTTGCGGCTGCCCTGCCGGGCGCCTCG
>DASTZC010000064.1 GCA_035764505.1 Candidatus Polarisedimenticolia bacterium | reverse complement strand
CTCGGGGGTCGGCGCCCCACTCTCCGGAGGAAGCGGAGAGAAAGCTTCTTTCAGATGCCGTTATCTTCGTATTGCAGGATGCGGGCGCGGCGCAGCTCCTCGGCCGCCTGACGCATCTGCTCGCGAGCCTGGTCCATCTGGGCACGGATCTGCATCTTGATCGCTTCGGGATCGACGCGGGCAAGCTCGGTCTGGCGCATGGCATTCTCGAGCTCCCGCTTGATCTGGCGCTGAACTTCGTCGCGCTGCATCATCGACTCGGCCAGCGCCCGGTGTGCCTCCTCCAGGGCCCGCCGGTACTGCATCTGCATCCGTCCGTCGTCGGGTGCGTCATCCAGGTCCTCGATCTCGAGGTTGTCCTGGTCATCGTCCTCGTCGGCCCAGCCCTGGTCATGGTGCGGATGCGGAGTGGGCGCCATCAGCGAGCCGTGGCGCTTGTGCTCCGGCCGCTCCGCCACCTCGACGTCGATGGTCTTCTCCACGCCGTCCCGGACGATCTTCACCGCGACGGTGTCGCCCGGCTCCCGATCGCTGAGCGCCGATCCGATGTCGCCCTGCGCGGCGATTCCCTTGCCGTCCACGGCGATGATGACGTCGCCGGCCCGCAGTCCCGCCTTGCCGGCCGGAGTGTCTTCCTCGACCCGGCTGATCAGGACACCACGGCCGCGCGGCGCCTTGAAGTAGGTCCGCAGCTCTTCGGTCATTCCCTGCACGCGGACCCCCAGGTAGGTGCGCGATACGCCGAACATCTGCCACTGTCCCGGGTCCATGGCCTGACCCCAGCCGGGGAAGCCGCCTTCATGCCACACCTCTTTCGCCTCGCCCAGGGTGGCGGTCACGGTCTTCCGCTTGCCGTCCCGCATCACTTCGATCTGGACATGGTCGCCGGGCTCGAGGCTGCGGATGATCCGCCGGATGTCGCCGTCGTCCTCGATCGGCTTGTTGTCGACCTCCACGATCTTGTCGCCTTCCCTCAATCCCGCCTTTTCCGCGGGGCTGCCTTCCTTGATGCCGGTGATGCGCACGCCGTCCTCGTCTTCATCGAGGAAGACTCCGAGCCAGCCGCGCTTCTTGTGCCGGTCATCGTCATCGGCTTCGGGGGTCGCCGGCGCCGCGGGGGGAGCCGGGGCTCGCATGACCGCCGGAACCGCCGGAGCCGGAGGCGCCGGAGGAGCGGTCGATCCTGCGTTGCCGCCCGAAGGGAGCAGAAGGAGGAGAAGGGCAATGACGGACAACGGTTTGGTTACGCTTAAGCCTTTCAACGACTTGACGACCATTCAGTCTCCTCCTGTACTGGTTGGGCACCCTGGGGGGCGAGTCCCAACGACTCACCTTCCACTATTCTCTGACCGATCCAACGAGTAAAAGGATGAAAGCCTTTCCAGGTCCTCCCCGAGGTGGCGCTCCGGATGAAAGCCGGTCGGGCCCCGGCGCGGGGGCTTGCCGTGGCCCCGCTATTCATAGCGCAGGGTAACGATCGGGTCGACCCGTGTCGCCCGGCGCGCCGGGAGCCAGCAGGCAATCAGGGCGACCGCCAGCAGGATCACCGGAGAAAAGGTGTAGGTCGGCGGATCAGTGGCGGTGACCTGGAAGAGCACCGAGGAGACCAGAGGCGCCATCCCGAGCAGGGCCGCCAGGAACCCGATGCCCAGCCCCAGGAAAGCCAGGAGCATGCCGCTGCCGATCACCATCCGGAGGATGTCGCGCCGCTGGGCGCCGAGTGCCATCCGGATGCCCATCTCGTGCGACCGCTGTGTTACAGCGAACGACATGACTCCGTAGATTCCCACCGCCGACAGCAACAAGGCCAAAACGCCGAAGATGGTGATCAGGATCGCGGCGAGCCGGCGCTCCGCGACCCGGTCGGAGGTAATGCTCTCCAGGGTCTGCACCGCATAGAGGGGCACCTCCGCATCGACGCTGGCCACCGCCTTTGCTATGGCGGAGGTGAGGCGCGAGGGATCCCCCGTGGTCTTCGCCAGGATGGTAAAGGAAGGGATCGGGCTCTGGGTATAGGGAAGGTACATCTCGATGCGGGAGTCCTGATCCACGCCGTAATGCTTCACGTGGTTGACCACGCCCACGATCTCCATCCAGGGGCTCTTGGCCGGGTCGTCGCCGTGGAACCTCAAGCGCTTCCCTACGGGATCCTCCCCGGGATAGTGCTTCTGCGCGAAGGTCTCGTCGATCATGCAGACCGGCCGCGAGTCGGCCTGATCCTGCCCGTCGAAGGTACGCCCCTTGAGAAGGCGGATTCCCATGATCCGGAAATAATCGGGGCTGATGCGCGTGATGTCCGCCGAAGGACCCTGGCCCGGAGGCGGCTCCGGTCTCCCCTCGATGAGGAAGCCGCTCTGCCACCCTCCCAGAAGAGGGAGCGCGGAGGCGGCGTGTTCCACGCCGGGAATTGCCTGGACCTTGCTCACCACCTGCTCGATGAAGGCCCGGCGCTGCTCCGGCTCCTTGTACTTGAGGTCGGGCCCCGAGACCGCGGCCGTGAGGACACCGTGTGGGTCGAATCCGCCATCGGCCGTCAGCACGCGCCAGAAGCTCTTGAGCATCAGCCCGGTCCCCAGCAGCAGGAGCAGCGCCATGGCGGTCTCCAGGACGATGAGCGATCCATGGATCCGGTGATGCCCCCGGCCCTGGCCGGTCCGTCCACCTTCCTTGAGGGTCGTGTGAACCTCGGAACGCGAGGCCTGCCAGGCCGGCGCCAGGCCGAAGAGGAGCCCCGTGAGCAGCGCCGTGCCGATGGTGAACAGGAGAACCGGAGCGTCGATGGCGATGCCCTCGGTCAGCGAGGTGTTTTCCGGAAACCCTGCCAGCAGTCCGCGGACACCCCAGTAGGCGAACAGGATCCCCAGCAAAGCACCGGCGCAGGAGAGCAGCACGCTCTCGGTGAGGAGCTGGCGCACCAGGCGCCACCGGCCGGCTCCGAGCGCGTTGCGGATGGCCATCTCCTGGCGGCGCGTGGTGGCCTTGCCCAGGAGCAGGTTGGCGACATTGGCGCAGGCGATGAGCAGGACGAGAAGGACGGCGCCGAACAGCACGTAAAGGCGGGGACGCGACTCCTCGACCAGGACATCATGCAGGCTCTTGACCGTCATGCTCTGCCGGGCGTTCGAGTTGGGATAGGTCTCGGCGAGGCGCTTGGCGATTCCCACGATCTCGGTACGGGCCTCTTCCTCGGTGACGCCGGGCTTCGGGCGCGCGTAGACATAAATCCCGGGATGATCCCCCCGGTTGTTGGCCCCGCCCAGCTCGTCTTCGCGGCGCAACAGCGGCGTGAAGACATCCGTCAGGCGCAGGGAGGTGTGCATCTTTGAGGGCATCACGCCGATCACCGTGAAGGGCTCCCCATTGAGGACGATCGGCTTGTTGAGGATATCCGGGTTGCGGCCGAAGCGCCGGGTCCAGAACCCTTCGCCCAGCAAGGCGACCCGCTCGGCGCCGACCTTGTCCTCCTCGGCCGTGAAGGGACGTCCGATGAGAGGCTTCACGCGCAGGGTGTCGAAGATCCCCGAAGTCACCTCCCGCCCGTTGAGACGCTCCGCCCGCTCGCTTCCGGTCATGACGAGAGTGCTACCGCGGTAGGCCATGACGGCCTCCAGCGTCTTGTTCTGATCGCGCAGGTCCTTGAAGTTCTCCATCGAGAAGCTCATCTCCGGCACCTGCTCCGCCCATTCCGAGACCCAGAGAATCCTCTCTCCTTCCGGATAGGGGAGAGGCTTGAGCAGCATGCCGTTGATGAGGCTGAAGATGGCGGTGTTGGCCCCGATCCCGAGACCGAGGGTCAGCACGGCGAGGAAGGTGAAGCCTGGGGACTTGAGGAGCATCCGCGCGCCGAACTTGATGTCCTGCCAAAGTATCTCCATGACTATCTCCTGGGGGTTGGAGCCGTCCTGGGAAGATGCAGATTCATTGCAGACGGACGCCCGCTGCTTGGTATAACGCTGAAACCAGGCTCTGGGTTCTCGCTTCGGATTCTAGACCTGGCTTCCAGGCAAAAGGGTTGAATTATCTGCCTGATGTGCGGGAACCAAGGTCGCCATCCGGCCGGCGAAGGGGTCGATACAGTCGGGGTATGCATGGATGGAAGGGTCGAAAATCGTGGTGCCGGAGGTCGGAGTCGAACCGACATGAGGTTGCCCTCGGGGGATTTTGAGTCCCCTGCGTCTGCCATTTCGCCACTCCGGCACTGGCGCGCAAGGTTAGCGGATCGGCTTCATCGCTAGCAACCGCAGAGCCCGGGGAGACAAAACCCCTCTCTCCGGCCCTATCTCGCTTCTCCGAGAAGGAGATCGCTTCCCGTTTCGTTGGCGTCGCTTCGCGCATCTCCCTATAATGCGCCGCGGAGGTGACGCGATGAGCCATTCGGCGCGCCGGCGGGCGCGCATCCTTGCCATGGTAGTGACCTTCCTGGCTCCGATCGCTCTACCCAGGCCGGCCTGCGCGCAAGAGCTGATCGGCTTCGAGATCATGGAATGGAAGCAGGAGCTCAGCGGCACGCAGCGAGTCGATGGCGACCTCTCGAATGGGACCGAGACGGACCTGCAGGATGATCTGGGGCTGGACCCGGACGACACCCTGACCCAGGGGCGTATCTGGCTGCACTTGCCGCAGAAGCATTACATTCTCTATACCTTCTACGACAGTAAGCGCACCGGTGAAGCGCTCCTCACAAGCCCGCTGGTCTTCGCCGATGCGCTCTTCGCCCCGGGCGACACGGTGAAGACGAAGGTCGAGCTGGATCAGGACTCGCTCCTCTACCGTTATGAATTCATCCAGTCCCCCACCTTCCGGTTCGGCATACCGCTCGGAGCCCAGCGCTTCACCGTCCGATCCGAGGTCGAATCCAGCCTCACCGGCATCCAGCGCGACGCAAGCGGCGGCGGGACCTTCCCGGTAATCGGAGCCTCCTTCTCCTTCACCCCCTTCCCCTGGCTCGCCTTCTCGGCCGAGGCGTTGGGGATGAACCTGGCGCTGAGCGGCAACGACTACCGCTTTTACGACGCCCGCGGCCAGGCAGAGATCCATTTCGCTCCTCTCGTCGGTCTGGTCCTCGGATACCGCCAAAGTGTCAATGATTCGACGCTGGAAGACTTCGGCGTGGTGGATTTCCAGACCAACGGCCCCTTCGCCACGCTGCTTCTCGCCTTCTGATCACCCTCGCAAATTGACAGCGAGGCGCTGAAAGGGCTAAAATCTCAGGCAATTCAGCCGAGTACCTCGACGACGCGCCTTAGGACGGAGGCTCCCATTGGAATTCAAGATAGGGGATAAGGTCGTCTATCCCAACCACGGGATCGGCATCATCGAAGAAATCCGCATCATCAGCTCCGACGGTATGAGCAACGGCTCGTTCTACCGCCTCCGGATTCTCGCCAACGACAGCACCGTGATGGTTCCGGCGGCCAACATCAATCAGGTCGGCCTGCGACGCGTCATCGCCCGCAAGGAGATCCAGAAGGTCTACGGGATCCTCGAGGACGGCCAGATCGCCAGCCACTCGAACTGGAAAGGGCGCTTCCAGGACAATTCCAACCGGATGCGTACCGGCGAGATCCTGGAGGTCGCCGCGGTCCTGAAGAACCTCAGCCTCCTGAGCCAGAAGAAGAATCTCTCCTACCGCGAGCGCCGCATGCTGGACAAGGCGCGCTACCTGGTGGTCAGCGAGATCGCCGAGGTGGAGAAGGTCGCCGAGGCGGTCGTCGAAGAGAAAGTCGAGAAGGCCGTCGCCCGCTCCCTGAAGAACGTCCAAGACCACTAAACCATTCCACGATGGACAGCCTGATCCTCGAGGGGGTCGTCCGGACCCTGGACCGGGCCCTTTCGGGGAGATCCCTGCTGCGCTGGGATCGCCTCGGTGAGGCGGATTACCTGCTGCGCTTCGCCACCGCGGCGGGAGACAACCTCAGAATCTCCCTGCATACCCCCTTTCCCGCCCTGTACCGGCTGCCGCATCGCGACACTCCCGAGACGGCGCCGCCGGATCCCTTCTCCGGGATCGCGGCGCGCGAGCTGGAAGGCGCGGCCCTGATCTCCGTGCGGCGCCGCGGCGCCGACCGCGTCGTGGAAATGGATTGGGAGAGCGCGTCGGGAGACCGGCGGCGTCTGGTTGCCGAGCTCTTGGGGAAGTCGGCCAATCTGCTGCTGCTGGATTCGGAGAGTCGGGTGATCGCCTACGCCCGCAGGATGGCCAGCGCCTTCCGCAGGCCCGAGGAGGGGAAGCCCTACCAGCCTCCGCTGCCGCGCCCGGGCCTGGAAGGAGCCTCGCTCGATCCGCGGCGGGTGGAATCGATGCTGCAGCGTTACGATCGGTCGCTGCCGGTCGAGCAGGCGGCGACCGGCATCCTGCAGTTCCTCAGCCCGCCCCTGGCGGAGGATTTCCCCCATCGCCCCGGTGCTCTCTCCGATCCGGCCGCCGAGCTGCGCCGGCTGCTCGAAGTCACGGATGCGGGTCGTCTCGAGCCCGTCATCTACGCCGCGCTTCCTGCGGACGAGCTGCTTTCCGGCGCAGCGACTCATCGCGCGCCGGTCGTCCTCTCGCCGCTGCCGCTCGAGCATCCCCCCGCGCCGCCGCAGGCGCGTTTCGGCGGTTGCGAGGAAGCGGTGCGCGTCTTCTCGCAGATCGTCCAGGCGCAACAAGCCGCCCGCGAGCGCCGCGAGAAGCTCGGCGGCGTCTTGAACCGGGAGAAGACCCGGCTCGCCCGGCTCGCGGCGAAGCTCGACCAGGAGCGCGCCGAGACACAGCGTTCCGAGGAGCACCAGCGGTTCGGCGATCTGATCCTGGCCTGTCCGTCGGCGCGCGTGGCGGGCGCCGTCATCGAGGTCCCCGATCTCTACGGCGAGGCGGGACGCGTGGTGCGGATTCCCGCGGATCCGGCCCTGACGCCCCGGGAGAATGCCGAGCGGCATTACGCCCGCGCGCGCAAGCTGCGGCGCGGCGCTGAGAAGATCCGCGAGCGGCTGCAAGCGGTCGCTTCACAGGCCTCGCGGCTGTCGGCATGGGAGCAGCGTCTCTCCGAGGCCAGATCCCTCGTCGATCTGGAGGCCGTCGAGAAGGTCCTGATCGGCGAGCGGCTCCTGTCGCCGGCCCCCCGGAAGCCGGGGGTGAAGGAGCCGCCGGCGCCAGAGAACGACCCCGGCATCCGGAAGTACCGTACCGAGGACGGCTTCGTGATCCTGGTGGGGAAGACCAGCCGCGACAACGACCATCTCACCTTCCGCGTCGCCGCGCCGCACGATTTCTGGTTTCACGCCGCCGGCCATTCCGGGGCTCACGTGGTGGTCAGGAACCCGGCGCGACTGAAGGAGCTGCCGAAGTCGGTGGCGCTCTCGGCGGCCCGCATCGCGGCGCACTACAGCCGCGCGAAGGGAAAAGGGAAAGTCGAGGTCCACTTCACCTTGCGCAAGCACGTTCGCAAGGGAAAGGGATACGCCCCGGGGCTGGTCAGCCTGCGCAACCATCGTACGCTCGAGGTGGAGCCCGGGATACCGGGTGGCGGTCAGGGTGAGTGAAGGAAGCGCCGGCGCAGAACGCTATCGGTTTGAGGGCGGGTGGGATCAGTTGTCCGAGTCGCCGTCTTCGGATGCGGCAGGGGCCGAGAGCACCGAGATGGTGGAGTTGGAGGTCGCCAGCCGGTAGCGTCGCCGGCCATCGCCGACATTTCCCGCGAAATGCGAGGGGCGGTCGCCGGGTACGTGAAGCCCCTCGAGGTCGCTTTCCACCTCTCCCTGCTCGGCGCGGGCGTCCAGGCGGAAGCCCGAGGTGGCGGGCGCGGAGAGGCGGACCTCCTGGTTCGTCGTCGTCACCTCGACATCCGATCCGGGCCGGACGATTTCCACGGGAGTGTGGGTGCCGGTCACGACGATGGCGCCCGCTACATCCTCAAGACGGACCTCGCTGGCGGTGGCCTGGACCTTGACGGCGCCGCGCACCCGCTCGGCGCGCAGCGAATCCGATTCGACCGTCGCCGTGAGCCCTCCCTGGATGTCGGCCACGCTCACGTCGCAATGCGGGGCGTTGATCCGCACGTCTCTCGCGGCACGCTCCACCCGCACGCTGCCGTGCTCGTCGACCAGGTCCACCGCCGCCCCCGCGTCGGCGATCTCGATTTCCGAATCGACCGCCGTGACGTGCAGCTCGGAGCGCGCCTCCGACACCCGAATCCTCCCGTGTGCCCCGTCCACGACGATGGGGCCGGCGACGCGCTCGAGCACCACATTGCCGTCGGTCGCATGAATCTCGACGGAGCCTTCGTGGTCGACGACATTGACGTCGCCGTGGGCCGTGCGCAGCGTGGCGGTGCCCCGGACCCGGCGCAGGTCGATCGATCCGTCCTCGTTCACCACCTCGATGCCGCCTCCCAGCTCCGCCGCCTGCACGTCGCCGTGGGCCGTCTTCACCAGCACGTCCTTCGCGATCCCGTGCACCACCACCGATCCGTCGTCGGTGATCACTTGCAGCCGGCTGTCCGCCGGCAGCATCACCGTCAGCGACGTTTCCAGGCGCGTCGGCCGCGATCCCGTGACCCGCGCCAGCACGCCATCGGACGCCGGGCCGACTTGAAGCTTCAGCTGCGCGGCGGCCTTGGCCGCCTCTTCTTCACGCTCGCGATGGATCTGCTTCTTCATTTCGACCCGTACCTTCGGCTCGCTCCAGGTCATGATCTCGACGTCCCCGCGGCCCGCCTCAATCGTCAGCCGCGCGCCGGCACCCAGCGGCGCCTCGCTCGATTCGCTGAAGGTGTGGAGCGGCCCCTCCAGGAATTCGAGGCCCTCGATGCGGACGTTCGACCCGGCGAGCCGTGCCTTGGCCTTGTGGGCGATCGTGACGCCCGCGCCGAGCAGCAGGATCAGCAGGAGCAATCCGAAATCGCGGCGGGTCATTTGGGAGGCTCGGTCCCTTCCGTCTCCCGGGCGGAGAAGTAGCGGACCAGCTTGTTCACTCCCATGACGATGATCAGGACGGGCCAGAATTTCCAGAGATTCTCGAGGATGTCCAGCTCCGGCTTCAGGTAATGGATCTGGAGCAGGACTCCCAGCAGCAGCACCACGAGTCCCCAGGTCAACGACTCGCTTCGGTTCCGGACGGCCATGCTCGGCACCCCCCTTCCAACCGTGCTAAACGGAAAGCTCCCGGCAAAAGTTCATGCCGCAGGCTCGGTTGACGCCCCCCGGAACGCTAGTGTACATTCCCGGCCGATTTGGCTCCAGCGCTTCGTGAGGCCACTCCGGGCCAGGAAGATTCGATCCCTCGAGAGCCACGCACCGCCTTGACCTTCGTCGCATCGGGCGCGGGGACCCTGCTCCAGCATGAAGCGCACCTTCAACCTCTCCGTCAGCCTGATCCTCTCCGTCGGTCTGATCTGGTTCGGCTTTCGCGACGTCCATCCGTCGGAGGTGGCTCGTTCCCTGTCACAGGCCCACGTGGGGTACGTGGTCCTGGCGGTGATTCTGGGACTGGTGAGCTTTTTCGGCAGGGCCCTGCGGTGGCGGGCGCTGACGCGCCACCTCAAGCCGGCCATCAGCTTGCGAAATCTCTTCAGCTGCACCGTGATCGGATTCATGCTTTCCTATATCCTGCCGGGGAAGATCGGCGAGCTGGCGCGGCCGATACTGCTGGCGGGGCGCGAGGGAATCAGCAAGGGCTCCGCGATCGGCACCGTGGCGGTGGCCCGCATGATGGACTTTCTCGCGGTGCTGCTCTTGCTCTCGATCTACCTGATCGCCTTTTCGGATCGCCTTCCCGCCGACGGCTCGGGCTGGATCGCCCAGTTCCGGACCTATCGGACGGTGCTGGGAATCGCTGTGCTGGCGGGCGTGGTGGCGCTGTACGCCGCCGTGCTTGCCCGCGAGCCGTTGTTCCAGAACCTCGAGAGAAGGACGCATCCGGAGCGCTGGCCGCGCCGTGTGGTCGATTTCTTCCATGCGCTGGTGCGCGGCTTCGAGATCCTGAAAGGGCCCAAAGCGCTCGTCGTCGGGATGCTCTACACGCTGGCGTCTTGGGTGCTCATCGACCTGAGCATCCTGTCGTGCCTGAAGGCCTTCGACGTGTCCATGGATTTCGCGGACGTCTTTCTTCTCATCGCCTTCCTCGCCGTCGGGATCTCGGTGCCGACGCCGGGAGGCGTCGGCGGCTATCAGGAGATGGGGAAGCTCTGCCTGACGGGCATCTTCCGGGTGGAATCGGGCAAGGCGCTCGCGGTGGCCTGGGCGCAATGGTTCATCGCCGTGATCCCGGTCGTAATCCTGGGGGCCATTCTCATCTGGACCGAGGGTATGACCGTGGGACAAGTGGGTCGCATGATTCGTAAGGAGAAGGAGACGTCGCCGTGAAATGTCCGTTCTGCGGACATCCCGAGGACAAGGTCGTCGACTCCCGCGAAGGGAAGGAGGGGCGCGTGGTGCGCCGGCGCCGCGAATGCCTCTCCTGCGCGCGCCGCTTCACCACCTACGAGCGGGTCGACGAGATTCCCTACATGGTCGTCAAGAAGGACGGCCGCCGCGAGCCCTTCGACCGCAACAAGCTGCTCAACGGCCTGGTGAAGGCCTGCGAGAAGCGGCCGGTCCCCGTTTCAGCCCTCGAAGGCGTGGTCGATGAGATCGAGAATATGCTC